>JAHILZ010000092.1 GCA_018896765.1 Patescibacteria group bacterium
GAGTAGTGAGTAGTGAGTAGTGAGTAGTGAGTAGTGAGTAGTGAGTAGTGAGTAGTGAGTAGTGAGTAGTGAGTAGTGAGTAGTGAGTAGTGAGTAGTGAGTAGTGAGTAGTGAGTAAAAAATTTACTACAACCTACAACCTACAACCTGCTCACTGTTTCATTTTTTTCTTCAACCCTGTTAAATAGACTATATAATAGTCTAAAATTCCAATGAATTTTATTTAACAGAGTCAATTATCTTAATCTCGCCAATTTCAAGAAAATTATAAGTATTATCGGCATACAAAACCTTTACTTTTTTTTCAAGAACATAAATATCAATTACCCTGCCTTTGCCTTTTTTTGTTTCCACTTCTTTGTTCATAAAAGGCATGCTCGCGTTCAGCTCTTCGTATGTTTTTGATTCGAAAGCCAAACAGCATTTCAGTCTTCCGCAAATCCCGCTGAGCCGGGCCGATCCGCGCTGATCCATGCGCTGTATCTTAGCATCGTTCAATGTAACGCTTTCTATTTTTTTCAAAAAACTTGCGCAGCACAATTGCCTTCCGCACCCGCCCACTCCTCCAAAATTCCTAGCCTCATCGCGGGATCCGACTTGAACCATTTTAATTGATTTTTGAAAATGCCTTGAAAGAGCCTTAACCAGCTCCCTGAAATCAACTCTTTGCGCGGAAACAAATCCAAATGTAATCCGCGAACCGTCAAAACTATACTGAACATCAATAAATTTAATATCCAAACTGTATATTTTTGCCTGTTTCTTGGCAAAATTCAGCACTTCTTCTTTTTTTAAATTATAATTATTAACCGCGTCAATATCGCTGGCGGCCGCAACCCTAACGATAACGGCTGAACCGCATAACGTTGAAGCGCCGGCAATGTTTTCCGCCGCATCCAAAATTTCTACCGCTTCCATCTCGCCATCCGTATCCGTATTCTTAATAATTACATTATCGCCTTTTTTTAACTTCCAATTGCTCAAATCAATTCTGATTTCTTTCTCCCATGGATATATTTTTATTCGTCCAATCATAAAAAATAAATAGCCCGAAAAGGGCGATCGCCTTTCTATAAATCATTAAAATCTATTTAATCTATTTGAAATTTGCAAAATCTTTTGATTTTAACATTCTCTCCCAGCTTTACTATTGCTTCCCCGACAAGATCGCCAATCGTTTTTTTCGGATCTTTAATATACGCCTGCTTGACCAAAGTTATATTATCGGCAAACTTTTTAATTTTACCGGCAACAATATTTTCTATCATTTCTTTGGGCTTTTTTCCGGAAAATTCTTCCATGGCTTTTTTTCTTTCATCTTCGATCATTTTGGCAATTTCGGGATGCGACTCGGGCGTATCCACGCACAGAGGATTCGATGCGGCAATATGCATCGCGATATCATGCGCCAATTGCAAGAAACTTTCATTTTTGGCCACAAAATCAGTTTCACAGCTAATTTCTACCAAAACTCCGATTTTTTTATTGCTATGAATATAAGACGCTATCGCGCCTTCTCCGGTCTCGCGGCCGGATTTTTTTTCAATTTTAGATTTGCGCTTTTCCGCCAGAATTTTTTTCGCTTTTTCCATATCGCCTTTTACCATTACCAATGTATTCCGGCAATCCAAAATGCTCGCGCCTGTTTCCATCCTTAATTCTTTTATTTTTTGCGCGTCTTCCATAGTATTGTAAATCACTAATCATCCGCGAATTTTATCGCTAATTATCTCGAAAATTTAGGATTTAAAATTAGAGAGAATTCGAGATAATATTCGAGATTGATTGGTGATTAGAGATTGATTGGTGAATTTATTCCGCCTTCCCTTTCTCGTATTCTTCCGCGATTTTATTTACGATTATTTTTATTGAACTCAGCGCGTCATCGTTGGCGGGAATCGGATAAGCCACCAAGCCGGGATCCGTATTCGTATCCGCCAAAGCGATAATCGGAATATTTTTTTTCCGCGCTTCGTTGACGGCAATCCTATCCTCGTTGATATCGGTCACGAAAATCGCATCCGGCAATTTTTTAAGCAGTCTTAATCCGCCAAACTTCTGGTTTAATTTCTTGATTTTCTTTTCTATCATCACTCTTTCTTTTTTCGTGTATTTATCCAAAGCTCCGCTGGCAAGATCCGTTTCCAATTGCTCCATCAGCCTGATCTGTTTGGAAATTATCGAAAAATTAGTCAGCAAACCGCCGATCCAGCGATCCGCCACATAAGGCATATTTGCCTTTATGGCAACTTCTTTTATATACGCTTTTGCCTGCTTTTTTGTTCCCACAAAAATAATTACGCCATTGTTTTTCGCAAGTTTTTTGACAAAAACCAAAGCCTCATTGAGCTTAATAATGGTTTTTTCCAAATCGATAATATGAGTATCGTTTCGGACGCCAAAAATAAATGGCGCCATTTTCGGACTCCACTTCATTGTTCTGTGGCCAAAATGAACTCCCGCTTTTAACATTTCCATAAGTTTTTTCTTTCTGCCCACCCTTTCTATTTATATTATAAATAGTACGCATAGTATGCGAAAATAGCTATATCGTATGCAAGCTATGGGTTAATAATTAAAAATTAACAATATACATATAATAACTTATCGCTCCCCTCTTGTCAAGAATCGCGTTCTATGTTAAAATGATTTTATTAAATAGAAAGTAGACAGTAGAAGGTAGAGGGTGGTTATTAAGTTAATTTTTCCTCTAAGCTCGGTAAAAGGAAAGTATATATTTAAATTGCTTTAATACTACTTTCTACATTCCACCTTCCACATTCCAAAACATGAAACCAAAAATTCATCCAAAATACACCAAATCAACAGTCCGATGCGCTTGCGGAGCGAGCTTTGAAACAATATCGACCAAATCGGAACTCTTGGTGGAAATTTGCTCGGCTTGCCATCCTTTTTATACGGGAAAAAAGAAACTTATCGACACTACCGGACGAGTCGAAAGATTCCAAAAATTATTGGCCAAGAAAAAACCAAAAGTGATCAAGGTTAAAAAAGTAAAAGAACCTAAAACAGAAAAAGTCGTAGAAGCCAAAAAACCGGAAGTAGCGAAAACCGCAAAAGAAGCGGTAGCCGAAGCAAAGAAATAATCTAATAAAATTTACAAGAACATTTTAAAATCGAGGTACAGGACTCGATTTTTGTTTTGAGCAAAAAAAACAGGAACAAATGTTCCTGTGTAACTATTCTTTCATTTCTGTTAAGTCTATTAAATTTTCAATAGACTTCAAGAAAATACTGCAAGGCATTTCTATTCGATGTTCCGAGAATACGAACATACTATCATCGCCCAACAGCTTAATTCCAATAAACGGTCTTCTGGACCCTGGTTTTACTGGTGCGCGATAATCTTCTTTGCGAGTACCGGCAATCTCCGCTCCAAAGCGCTTCTCCATTGTCTCAAAAACTTCTATCACGTTGTTGCCACAATCAGCCGGAATTTTTATTTGAGCTGAGTGCATTGTGATTCTGTGCTTCTTGCTAAAAGCAATGATTGAATCCTCATCAGTAGGATTGCTGACCTTGGGACGAAGAGCATAAAATATACCCTTCTTCAGAGAACTCACAGGACCTCTCTTGTGTGATTCCTTCATAGGTATTTCTTCTCCTGCAAGACCCCTAAAATATAAGGCCCAACCTTTCCTACTAAATTTCTCGATAATCTCAGCACTGTATTTTTCTATACTTTTTTCTTGATCTTGTTCTGCCATTATGGCACCTCCTGTTTGATTAAATACTAGAATAATATTTTCAAAATGTCAAGCTTGCGGAATACCCCGATGCCAAGCATCGGGGCTTGACGAATCTATCTAGTTTGTTCGCTTCGCTCACGGTACGCTCGATGTAAGTTTATTTCAATTAAAATGTTTTGCGGCTTTCCTTGACCATTTCGCTAATTATCTGTCCGCTCTGATTCCCCAATGCCAAGCATTGGGGCTTGGCGCGGATTTGTCAAGCCCCGTTTAGCTCCCTCGGTAATTTCTGGGATTTCTTTTGAAATATCTTTTATTCGTCTTTAATTTTCTTTATTTTGCTCAAAAAATAAATCTTCCAATAATTTTAATGTATCAGTCGGCTGTTTTTCAAAATTAAAAAAATAAACCTCTCCGGATTGTTCATTTTCGAGTATTACCTGAAATTTTCCACTTGTATTATAAATACATTTTACGGCAAGAAAATGATTATGCCAAAGCGCGCCATCTTTATTGAATTGTCTGGCGATTTCAATAATTTCTTTATTGCTAACTTCGATCATTTTGTAATTCATATTTTCAAATCAAAATTATTTATACAATTGGCTATGATTTCCAATTGCCACAAAAATAATATCTTCCGATTTTTCTTCAAAAATCGCCCTGTAATCTCCGGAAACATTAATACTTCTTAATCCTTTTAATTTTCCAGTCAAAGAACGATTGTTTAAAACGAAATTGTATTTATTTTTCTTGAATATTTTCAATCTTTCTATAAATCTATCTTTAATTTCTTGATGACACTTCCGAAACATCTTCTCAAATTTTTTAGAAGTAAAAACATTCATAAAATAATTTTACATTTTTTCCAAACGGGTTATTAAACTATCAATGCTTTTACAGCTCTTCATTTTACCGCCCTTAAATTCCTTCCTTGCTTCTTTTACCGCTTCCAGCAATTTATCGGAAGGATTTGATTCGTCTTCATTCAAGCTGATATGAAGTTCCTTAACTTTTACAAATCCTCTTAAATAAATATTAAGAACATCGCTTAAATTTAGCCCCATTGCATGGGCAATCTTTTGAGCTTGAGTTTTGATTTTTTTGTCAATTTTGAAATTTATAACAGCGGTCATATTTTTATGTTATTTACACCCTTACAGGGTATTGCGCGACATTAATAAAATAATTGAGTTTACATTATATATACATTATACATACGATAGAAATAATGTCAAATTTTTATAAATAATTCTGTGAATTTCTTTTTTTTGGAAAATAGCGATTTTTGCGATTGTGATTTCGTTATTCGTGCTTTGGATTAAAATAGAAAAAAGTTTTATTCATTTCCCTTGTTAGGATTTTCGTTTGGATAACAACAAAGTATACTGTCCAAATATTCAATTCCGCAAAAATATGGACATATTGAAATATTTTTTACGGCGCACTTATGTTTTTTATTGCTATCGGCTTCATTCCATGGACACTTATCTTGCTCCCAACGAATATCTTTTTGATCAGTTGCCATATCTATATCCATATTTGCGCCATCCAGCTTTTTAATAATTTTATTATCCATTTTTATTATTATATGTCAAAGCTTGTCTTATTCCCAAATTTATGATATAACAATACTACTTACCGATAGCAAATATAGCATAGAAAAGGGGGAAATTCAAGAGCAAAATCAAGAAAAATGACAAAATCCAAATGCCAAATGACAAATCAATGTCAAATATTCAAATGTCAAATTTAATTCCATATTTTTGTCATTTGGATTTTGGGTTTGAATTGACATTTGAAATTTGAACTTTGACATTAAAACAGAGATTGCTTCGTCGCTTCGGCTTCTCGCAATGACAAAAAAATATTACAGTAACCGGTAAGCATCGTATAGCTAAAAATACTATGGAAATAAATTACTTTGAAGCCCTAAAAAACTTCAAAACAGACTATGAAAAAATAACCGCGGAACTCACTAAGCCTGAGATTTTTTCTGATATGGAAAAAACCCGGAAATTGCTTAAAAAACAAAAAAAACTCGCGGAAACGATAAGAAAAATGGAACGATTGCGAAAAGTCAAAACCGAAATAATGGAAAATGAAGAAATACTGAAAACTGAAAAAGACAATGATCTGATTAAAATGACCCAAGACGAGCTGAAAAAACTCCAAAAAGAAAAAGACAAACTGGAGCCGGAGATCAAGGACGAAATTAATCCGCCCGACCCTCGCGATTCAAGAGACACTATCGTGGAAATCAGAGCCGGAACAGGCGGTGAAGAAGCGGCGCTGTTTGCGGCTGACTTGTTCCGCATGTACACTAAATACGCGGAAAAAAATTCATGGCAGCCAATATTGCTTGATTCTAGCCAGTCTGCTGCCGGAGGATTTAAAGATGTGACATTTGAGATCAATGGCGAGAATGTCTACCGCTATATGAAATACGAAAGCGGGGTGCACCGCGTCCAGCGCATTCCCACCACTGAAAAAGCCGGAAGAATACATACTTCTACCGCTTCCGTGGCAGTTTTGCCCCACGCCGAAGAAGAAGATATCGTCATCAGACCTCAAGATTTGAAATTTGATGTTTTCCGCTCCGGCGGTCCGGGCGGACAAAATGTCAATAAAACCGAATCTGCCGTCAGAATTACCCACTTGCCCACCGGACTTGTGGTAAAATGCCAGGATGAAAAATCCCAGCACAAAAACAAAGAAAAAGCTTTGAGTGTCCTGCGAAGCAGACTGCTGGCAGCGCAAATGGAGAAAAAAGAAATTGAAGACCGCGCAATACGGCGCGATCAGATCGGCACCGCGGACCGCAGCGAGAAAATAAGAACCTATAATTTCGCTCAAAATCGAGTTACCGACCACCGCATCAAGCAAAGCTGGCAAGATCTGGACAAAATACTGGAAGGACATATTGAAAATATTGTTGAAGCGTTAAGAAAAGAATTGGAAGGAAAATGAATCCATTTTAACATGTTAGCATATTAACATTTTAACAAAATTAAAATAATGAATACGGAGTTGCACTTATAAAAATTATTTTGGAGTAAAAGATTTTTTTATACTTGCTTAAATGCTAAAATGTTAAAATGTTAAAATGTTTTATGACCATCAAAGAAATCCTACGAAAAAGCATTAAAATCCTTGTGGCGAAAAAAATTGACTCGGCTAATATAGATGCAGAAATACTATTGCTGCATATTTTGAATCAATCTAGAAATAAACCAAAAACTTTCCGCAACGATCGCTCATGGCTTTGCGCGCACAATGATTACAAACTTTCAAAACCGCAAGAAAATAAATTTCACAGTCTTATCAAGCGCCGCGAAAAATTCGAACCGATAGCTTATATCACCTGTAAAAAAGAGTTTTATGGATTAGAATTTCATATCGATAAAAATGTTCTTATCCCCCGCCCCGAAACAGAAATCTTGGCGGAAAACGCGCTAAAAGAAATTTTAAAAGACATAACTTGGAGGTTGAGCCTCCAAGTGGAGGATCAACCTCCAAATACTAATAAAAAAATGATTATTGCCGATATAGGAACCGGATCAGGAGCTATCGCCATAACTATTGCCAAAACCTTAAAAGATAAAAAACTCGCTGATCAAACAAAAATTTACGCAACGGATATTTCACTAAAAGCGCTAAAAATAGCCAAAATAAACGCTAAAAAACATAATTGCAACAAAAATATTATTTTCAAAAAAGGCAATCTGCTAAAAGCTCTTCCGAAAAATACGAAAATTGACTACTTGCTGGCAAATTTGCCGTATGGACGCAAAAATTATCTTTATAAACAAATAAAAGATAAAACAAAATTAGCTATTTTTTTTGGAATTAAATACGAACCTAAAATTTCAATCTTTGCGGCAAATGATGGTATGAAATATTTTGATAAATTTTTTCCGACTTTGCCGAAATATACTGCCAACGGAACAAAAATATTTTTAGAATCCGACCCGCGTCAGATTTCCTCAATTGAAAAACTGGCAAAAAAATACTTGCCAAAACACAAAATTACTGTTATAAAAGATTTGCGAGGATTAAACAGAATAACTAAAATTGAAATAAAATAAATTAAACAGAAAGGCGGTGAATATAAATGAACGAAGAAAACGAAGGAATAATCGCGTCATTGGCTAAAACTATTGGAAATAACTGGCGATTGCTGTTAGTTGGAGTAATCATCCTGGCTATTGCCCTAAACTCTTCATGGTCCGATAACGAATCACCTCAGGAAAATAAAAATGAAATAACCCCGCAAGCAGAACAATCCAAAGAAACCGAACAAAGCAAAGAAAACGCATTAGAAGAAAATGCGCAAAACCCTGAAAATAACGGCAATAATGTCGCGCAAGCCAAAGAACCGGAAATTGCGAACGCAAACACAAACGCAAATACTATCGTGCAAATTGCGGCAAAGTCAGAAGGAGTTACCCATTTAGCCAGAAAAGCGATTAAGGAATATCTGGGAAGCGCGCAAGAAAATCTAAGCGCTGAGCAAAAAATTTACGCTGAGGATTATTTAAAAAGAAAAGTCGGATCAAGATTGCTTGAGGTCGGTGAAAAAATAGAATTTGACAAAGACACAATCAAGCAAGGCATTAAAAAAGCAAAAGGATTGAATCAAAAACAGATAGAAAATTTGTCAAAATATGTTCCCTTGGCAAGAAATCTAAATTAATCTAAAACAGATTAAGCACTAATGTTCTTTTCAAAATAAGATTATGGAGGAAAAGTTAATTTAAAAGCCCCGCAAAAATTGCGGGGCTTTTAATATAAAATCATTTTGCTTGTTATTGCCATATCTTATTCGCCTCCTCTCTCTATCATTTCCTCGACTCTTTTTTTCGCTTCTTCTAAAAGCGCTTTGGCTTTTACGCGAGATTGAAAAGCATGGCGGACAAGAGAGGAAATTTTTTGCTGAATCGGTTTTGGCAAAATCGGAATTATGACATTTTTAATTTCTTCCGGCTTCCAATGCATTATCACTGATCCGCCAGCATCGCGCTGGGCCTGCATAATGCCTATTATGGAATTAAGACACAAAGCCAAATATTCATCTTCTATTTTATCGCTTTTTAGCATTAATCGCAAAATTCCACTGGAAATAATTCCCTCAATATTTTCTTTTAAAACATAAGCAATTCCGGGTGAAGCGTCTTTGGTAAGCAGAATTTCGCCTTTTTGCGGCTGATAATCGGCTTTCAGTTTATTATATAATTCCTCGCTTAAGCATTTTTGCTCGCTGTCTGAAATTTCGTATTTTGACAAACTGCTCACGCGGATAAATTGTTTGCCATCTTCGCGATAACTTTCCGCGCCCGGCTCAAAACCTTTTTTCACGCTCGCCAAATCCCCCAACAAAGACCATTTAAAATTTTTCTTGATATGTTCGGTAATTTTTTGATACTTCGGCTCAAAATATTCAGCGTCAAAACGATTGGCGGTTTTGGCATCGGATAAATTTATTATGCAGTTTAATTGATTATCCAAATCTTTTTCGCTGATTTTCAATTCTTCTAAAAGTAAATTTTCGACTTGCTGGTAAAAAGACTTACTCTGGTCTCTAAATTTTTTTACCTCGCTAATAACATTGTCGCAATAATTAAGAAGCTGATTTTTTGCTCGTGGAATTCTTATAACTTTAACTTCGTGTAAATCTAAATTATCTCTGGCTCCACCGCCTTTTAACCGCTCAATTTGCAACTGACAAATTTTAGTTTCTAAAATTACACTTAAATAATGGGAATACTTAATATTTTGTGGCCTCACGATAGCTATAGCTTGATTTAAATTATATTGCGAATATTCACCAGTAACTAATCCTATTTGACCAATTGTTGCTCCAACAATTGCAATTAAAACATCGTTGGGATAAACCTTTGAACGTTCCATTCTTTCATTTACTTTTTCTGAAATAAAAACAATATTTAATAAATCAAGCCCGCCAGACACCAAATTTTCGCTTCTCAAAAACGGTACCCCTGTTTCTAAATAATCATCACCCCACCATAACGGTGTTTCTCCTTTTGTTATATCAATCTCACTTAATTTTTGTAATTCGTCAAAACCGACGCTGTCTAATTTTTTTGAATTTATCAAAAATTCCAGCTGATAATATTCAGCATCCAATCGCTTCGCGCCTTCGAGTTGAGATTTTTGGATTATGGAATAAGTAATCATTGGTAATTAAATTAAATTGCTGGATTAATTTTTTCTAAATCATCTTTAATTACGGGGTTTCTTCGTGGATAATTTGGATAAACGCTAAACTTTATTTTCGCAATCTGTTCTTTGCTTATTTCCTTTTCGCCAGATGCAACATAAATTTTAATACCACCTTCTATTTTTTGCGTTTTACTAATGGAAACTTCAAAATCCATAGTACCATTTAAATGCCTTTTTCCAATCTCAATCCCGCCTTCAATTTCTTCTATAGTATTTCTTATAAATTCTTTCAATTCAATTTGTTCTAATTTTTCTGGCATAATATTTTATTAATTTAATTGTTATTTTTAACCTTTTTTACTTATCCACACCCGACCATTGACACAAAGCCGTTTAGCTGCTATAATTTAGTCAGATATTATTATTCATAATATCTATTGAGAAACAAGCGTCGCCCGTTGTGGGCCATGGCTTGTTTTTTGTTTATCGAATTTATTTGCCATAGATCTTTTTCCGTCAAAAATAGTGGCTCTAAGTTTATCACCCGATAAAATATAATTTCTCGTTTTACCGCCTTGATTATTTATAAAAAATGATTTTTTGATTTTTAATTTTTGATAGATAAAATTAAGAAATTTTCTTTTAAAAGTATTTTGATTTTTAATTAAATTGTTTTGTTTTTTAAGATCGTACAAAATAGCCCCTAAAATCAAATCGGTAAGCTGCAATAAATCCGATGACTTGGAATTTATCTGGCACACGCCGGCAACAACAAACTTTTTATAATGATCATTGGTAATTTTTTTAATTTTATCCTCTAAATCCGTTCCGTCTGGAGTAAAATAATCATCTGCCAATAAAACAATAACTTCATCCGGGGTTTTGCCAATGGCAAGTTTTAACAGCGCTATGGTAAAACTTCGATAAACTTTATACAAATTATTTTGAAAATGGCCTTCAAAATCCAATTCGTCTTTATCAAGAATGATACAATTAAATTTAGCGTCCTCTTGCAAAAATATGTTAAAGTATTCTCTTGCTATATCAAATCTTACTTTCCTGTCCAACTTAGACCATTTTAATTCTTCGGTATAATTATACTTATGCCTGATTTTTCTGATTCGATTATACAATTTTTGAGGTTCGCAACATTTAATTATTCCCAAACCAAAAAATTTATCGGTATTGCTATGCAATAAACCTGTTTCGTCTAAAAAACAAAAACAGGTTTTTATATCTTTAAAATATTTATTGGTTGGCATATTTTTTATTTTAAAAACTCAAATCCCTGCTCTTTCGCAAACTTTATAAACTCCTCCGCTATCTCATCCAAATCATGATCCAGATATTTTTTCCCTTGCGGGTCATAAAGCACATTGCCGGATTTATCTTTTTTATAAACATAATCTCCGGAATTATCTTTGCCGGATTTTTTGGAAACCGCCATAAAAATCGGATAATCCTTTGGAATTTCTTCGCCATCTGTCCATTTTTGCAAAAATAATACTGAGGTTTTTACGCCAGCATGCGGCTTAAAAGTATTGCCATGCAAACCCACCACCGCCAAAATCCGCGCTTTATTAAGCAAATAATCGCGAACATATTCCATATTCGTATTGTTCAAAACTCCTTGCGGCAAAACAATCGCCAGCCGCCCGCCGGGCTTAACCAAATCAAGCGACCGCTCAATAAATAAAATATGCCGCTCCATTTTATTTCGCAATTTTCCTTTGTCATTTTTCGCCAGTTCATATTGTCGCAACAAAGATGTTTCGTGAAGCTCTCCGGCAAAAGGCGGATTGGAAAGTAAAATATCAAAATCAAAATATTTAAAATTTTCCTTGTTTGATTTATCCTGATCATAATTTTCAAACTTATGAAGCCGATCCCGAAGTTCGGCTCTTGCCCGCTCTTTTTCGCTTTCATCGCCTTCCCATTCTTTGGGATTCAAAGAATTTAGTTTCAAAATATGGCTTTTACCGTCGCCGGCGATAAGCATCATGGCGCGCGCGATTTTCACCGGCTTGTCGTCAAAATCAATGCCATAAATATATTTCTTGGCATAATCAATTTTTCCTTGGTGGTCGGTATTTTTTAGGTTATTATTCCAAACATGCTTCATCGCGTGAATCAAAAATCCGCCCGAACCGCAAGCCGGATCAATAACATATTCGCCGTCCTGAGGATTGAGCATTTTTATCGCCATATCTATAGCGTGTCTCGGCGTAAAATATTGGCCTCTTTTTCCTTTGGCGACATCGGGCAAAAGATATTCAAAAGCCGCGTCTATAACTTCCAAATTCGCGTCCAATAATTTTATTTTTTCCAATTCCGGCGCGCAAATCGCCAAATGTCCGGCGGTAAGCTCTATTTTATCATAAAGCGAAAATATCCCCGGCCATTCACTGACGGCTTTTTGAAACAATTTATTTATCACATCATAAGTTATATTCGAATCTTTTGACTGGCGAAATAAAACTTCGTAATCTTTCCGCTTTTTTGCTTCTTTTTCGTCAAAAAGTTTGGCATAAATCAGCTTGAAAATTTCCGTAAATGAATCCGCCCCCGCCCCCGCCAAAACCAGCTCTTCCAATATCTTTATAATTTTTACCAAGTCATAAGTTTTTTGAAGATCGTTCAGGGTAAGTTTTTGTTCTAAAATATCATCAATTGTTTGGTCAGCTTTCGGAATATCCCTTAATGTCTGAAATTCTTTCGGATATGGCCGATAAAGAACAACTTTTTCTATTCCATTGGACCAAACGCCAATGGGTGATCCTTCGGAATTAATATATGTTTTAAGCTGGTCAATTCCTTTTTTCTCGGAAGGATTTTTTGTTTCGATAATGATTAAAGGGGTTTCTTTGTCTTTTAGGTAAACAATAATATCAGCGGCCTTGGCATGAATTTCATGGCCGAATCTTATATCCTTTTCCAAATCAATCCTATCCAAAGAATAATTGTAATAATTTATGAGCTTATAAATCCACAATTGTCGAATTACCTCTTCGGGCTTTGAAATATTTTTTTCTTCATTGAAAAGCAAAATGTCTTTGTTTCTTTTTAAGCATTTTATATAAAATTTTTCTTTTTCTTTTTCAAAAATATTCAAAACTTGTTCTGCCTTGATTTCATCAAATTCCTTAAGCCCGTATTGCGCCGCCGGATCTTTAAAAATTTTGTTTAATATATCACCGATTAAATTTTCTTTATTCATGGTTTTTATTTATTAAACTTAAATTCATAATTACTTTGCCGTCAAAAATTGTGTCCTCAAAAATTGGAATATTTTTATAGGCCGGATTTTCCGGTTTTAAATATGATCTGCCATCCGCTTCGGCAATAAATCTTTTCACGGTTGTGCCGTCATCGCTTCTCGCCACCACAATATCGCCCGACCTAAATTCCCTTGTTTTTCTAACCAATAAAATATTACCATTATTTATGCCGGCATTTATCATTGAATCGCCATGCACTTGAATAACAAAAACATCTTCTTTGGATTGTTTTACAATTTCTTTTTCAATCGCACCGGGTAAAATCATCCATTCGCCGAAAATTTCCACTGTATCAATATATGCTCCTGCCGCGCTTTTCCCTGCTATCGGAAATAGCGCATCTTTTTCTAAAATTTTAAACCCTAAAGGCAAGATTTTTAAACCCCGTGCTATGTTTTCTTCTTTTTTAAGATAGCCTTTCTTTTCAAGCGAAACCAAAAAATTCAAAACGGATTGATTTGAAGAAACACCTAGCATTTCTTTTATCTCCGCCAAAGTAGGAGGATAACCGGAAGATTTTATGGTTTCGTAGATAAATTCAAGAACTTTTTTTTGTTTTTGGGTTATATTTTTGCTCATAAATATATTATATATGACTATTTAGTCTATGTCAATAAAAATAAAATGGCTTAAATAAGCCATTTTATAATAAAAGTGTGGATAACTATTCAAGAGTAGATTACCATTTTTATCCCCCGCCTAGCAATTTTTCATATTCTACCGCCCAATCCATTACTCCTGTCCTGCTGGAATTCTTCGCGTACCAAGTATATTTTTGCCAATTGCTTCCGGCAAAATATCTTGCCGCGGCTTCATACTCGGCGTTATAATCATGGCTGGCCACTCCCGGCACATTTAAAACATATAACGCCATAGCAGTCACCGCGTCGGTAATATTCCACGGATTAGGAGGATTATTCCCTGTAATAGCCGAAACCCTGTCTTTATAGCCAATCCATGTTGTCGGCATCATTTGCGCCGGTCCCATTGCGCCGCCCCAACCCGTATAACCTATCGGCTTTTTGCTTACAGGCACGGTTTCAGGAAGTCCTAATTCATTGATTATCTCCAAAAAAGTCGGCTGCTGTTTGGGGCTCATATCGGTTTTATAATACCCGCTTCCCAGATTGGATCCTAAATTAGTTTCTACTTTTAAAATTCCAAGCAAATACGCCACTCTTACTCCTGTTATTGTTGAAACAAATTTTGCGGCGGCAATCGCCGTATCGGCATTGATCACCTGGCCGGCGATTTGCAATGATCTCAATTGAGCGATCATGGCCGGTAATAATTTTTCTCCTTTGGAAAGCTCCGCTTGAAGCGCTTTTTGCTCTTTAACCGTCAAATTTAAAATTTGCTGCTTCTGGTTTTTATTAACCTGCACGTCTTGCTTTTGATTCTCTCTCAAAGCTAAAAGATTATTTTTCTCTTCCTGCGCGCTAAGAAGATTCCCTTTATCTTTTTCCAGCTCTTGCTTGGCAAGCTTGATGCTTTCGATAGTGTTTTTGGCATTATCATTAATTTTTTCCAATCTTTGAAACTCGCTTAAAAAATCGCTCAACTGATCATACCCCAGCAAAACTTCTACCAGCGATTTATCTTGAGATATATAGATTGAACGGATCAGTTCCCCTAAAAATTCTTTCTGCTTGGCCAGATTTTGCTCATTGGCTAGTATTTTTTCCTCTGTTGACTTAATATCATAGCCAATTTTTTCAATCTCGATTTCGGTGCTATTAATCTCCAGTTTTAAAGCGTTAATCTTGCTGGTCAGTAAATTTACCTCTCTTGTAACAGTTTTTTTCTCGCTTTCTTTCTGTCCAATATCCGTCTTTAAATTTTCTATTTCTTTCCTTAAATTGGCAATTTGCTCTTCAAGCTGGGCCTTCTTGTCATCCAGCGCGGCTTGTTGTTCTGCTATTGTCGCGCCTTTTGTTGCGTCTGCCGAAGCGAAAAAAAACAAAAACAAAAAAGCGATTGCGGCGCTCGCAATTACTTTTTTGTCTAATCTTCTAAAAAACGGGAATGAATGTTTTAGATAGTTTCTTAACATAAAAAGATGTTAAGAGCTTAATTTATTTCTTTTTTGATTCTTTTTTGACTTCCCTTTGCCCTTCTTTCTTGTCTTTCTTGCTGCCTTCCGCGACAACTTCTCCTTCCTTGAGCTTAATTCCTTCCACCGCCTGAACATTTTCCTCGGGCTTGCCTTCTACTTCTTCTTTTTCTTCTTTAGGCAAAATCGCGTTTGCCACAACCTGCATCTTATCCTCAATAAGAATTTCCACTCCGCCCCCAACCTTTAAATCTGAAATTCTGATTCTATCTTCGAATGAATTCAAAACGGACAAATCCACTTCTATCTCATGGGGCAAATCGACGGGCAAGCATCTAACTTTGACATCTTCCATATTTTTAACCAAAACCCCGCCTTTATCTTTAACAGCGCCCGGTATTCCAATAAATTTTAATGGAATAGCAGCTTCGATTTTTTCATCCATCTTAACGGCATAAAAATCTACATGTATAAACTGGTCGGATACGGGATCTTGCTGGTAGTCATAAATCAAAACCTGTTTTTTGCCGGAATTTAATTTAAGCGAAATAAGAGTATTGGTTCCGGCTTTTTTAAAAATCTTTTCAAAACTAAAAAGAGGGATTGCTATTGACTGGCTTTTCAAACCATGCCCGTAAACAACCGCGGGTATTACCCTTTCCATATTTGTTGATTTTCTGCTTTTACTTTTGACATCCCTTGATGCCGCCTCCAGGACAAAATTTTCCATATGATGTTTTTAATTATTATTGATCAAAATATTAATCGATGCTTTCAAAATCTTTGCGCCTTCTCGCTAACCGATCGATTTTTAAAAGAGTTATAAATGGCTAAAATATCATCGGATGATATAATCCGTTCGCTCTTAATCATACCGATTTCCGCCGCGCTTAAATCAGTAATCATGCTAACCGCCATTATTCCCAAAGCTCCGGCGCTGATGGAAGAAACGATAGCGCTCTTGCAATGCGAACAAACAAAATACAAAACGATCAGCCCTTCTTTTTTATCTACAATTCTTATTTCCTTAGGATTATAATGTTTATTGCAAAGAGGGCAATTAGCGAAAAATTTTAAATCTAGATTGGGATAAAACCTTTCCATAATATTTTTGTATTTGGTTCGGGACTTGTGATTAATATGTTAACACTTTTGCTGATAGCTGTCAATTATATTATCTTTTATTTTATATGACTCTTCGTTTCTAATAATGACATTTTGAATCAGCCCTATGGTTATAAAAGTAGCAACAAGGGAACTCCCTCCATAGCTTATAAACGGCAGAGGTATGCCGGTCACGGGCACAAGAGCAAGATTTGAAGCTATATTTATGAAAAAACCGCTAAAAATCATCACTCCGCCGCCAAAAATCAATAATTTGCCGAAAGAATCGTTAATTTTTTTTATCACTGAAAATATTTGCCGAAAAACACAAGTAAAAATAATAAAAAGCATGGTCACCCCCAAAAACCCGGACTCTTCGGCGATAGCGGCAAAAATAAAATCGGAATATTTTTCCGGCAAAAAATTAAGCTGGCTTTGAGTGCCGCGGCCGAACCCTTTCCCCAATAACCCGCCGGATCCGATAGCAATTTTTGACTGGATAATATTATATCCTCTCTTTTGAGGATCTTTGTAAGGATCCATGAAAATAAAAATGCGATCTTTTTGATAATCCTTAAAAACATACCCCCAGGAAAAAGCCCCGCTAATTGCCAATACCAATGCCAAAACAACAAAATGCTTGAATTTTAATCCGGCGGCTACCGACATTGAAACCCAAATAATCACAAAAATCGCCGCCATTCCCATATCGGGCTGCAAAGCGATAAGCGCAATAAAAATTACGGCATAAATGCTTGAAATGATCACATGCTTAAAATCGCCGATATCCCTGGTTGAAAAATACTTAGCCAAGCTTACCACTAAAATTATTTTAATGAATTCCGTCGGCTGAAAACTAAAACTTCCAAAATCGAACCAGCTATAAACCCCCCTGATCATGGAAGCGGTCGCGATTGTTAAAATCAAAAATAATACCGCTCCCAAATATAAAATTCCGCTATAAGTTCTTAGCATCCTGTAATCCATCATTAAAATAATCACCGCCATTAAAATAAAGCCGATAACGGAAAAAATCGCCTGCTTTTGAAAATTTACAATTTTCGTACTGTCAAAAGAAGTGCTGTAGATAGCCGCAAGCCCAAAAACAACCAATATAATCACTAAGATAAGCAAAAACCAGTCTATATTTTTTATAGATCCTATATTCATTTTAATTTTTTAACCGCTAAAAAGCGATATTTTTCGCTAATTTTTAATTTTGAATTCTGAATTTCGAATGAATGGCTTAATTTTGAAGCATTAAATCATTCAATCCCGAATACTCGGGACAAAATTGGAAATTCAAAATTTTACCTTATTATCGATACTCGCGAATTTTATCGCCTGTGCCGAAACGGCTCATGAAATTTTGAGAATCGAATATATTTGTCGTTGCTTTAAAATCTGTGTTAAAAACTTCTTGCTGAAGCGCGGTATTCCAAAATAAGCGGAAAAGCTGCTCTTCTCCGGAACGCATTGTTCTCCGATCGGAAACATTCACCGCCACGGGTTCATTATTTTCATCAAAAAGAACAACCTTAATATCAATTTTATCAAAATCATAAGTGGTGGCATTCGTCAAAATCGCGGAGACCGACGGAAGGCCATTTTCATTCTTGGCAACATATCTTTTTTCCCTAAAAGAAAGCGATAGCGATAAATTATTATAAACAGAACTTACGCTAGCCCATTTCTGGCCTTCCTTTATAATATTTAATTCCGCCGGGTTCACGGGAATTTTATCCGTCTTAATAGATGGAATAATTATGTAATCATAAGTATCGGGAAGAAGATATGATGATCCGCTTTTCTCAATAACCACATTGCCATTGCTATCTCGCGCGACAAAATCATATTTAAATTCGGCAACGCCCCAGTATAAATTGGAGTTGATTATTTTTGCCGCTAAGTCATAAACACCCGCGTCGCTATTAATCACTCTGGCCCAAGCGACCTCGATCGGTTTTGTGTCGTCCGGCGGAGAAGACGGAAGGCATTCAATATTGCACACGTTGCCGCAATCAACGCCATCCTCGCCTTGATTTTGAATATTATCAACGCAGGTCGGCAAAGTAGGAAAATATGCCTTAAAAACATAATACGAAAACCCCGCGATAAAAAATAAAAATATCCCTCCAAATAATAATTTGCGAAAAATTCTGCCAAATAAAGTCATAAAATTTAAGTTAAAAATTCAAAGTGAAAAGTTTAAAATTTAGGCGCTTGCCGGCAAGCAAGTTCCATGAAGCGGAACTCATTAACTTTTAACTTTCAACTTTGGACTTTTAGCTTGTTTTATTATACCACAAAATAAAAAAACGCAAAAATGCGCTCTTAAATCAATATCCCCGCATTGATATTTTCCTTCCTTTTTCTAAAACGCAACTTATTTATCTCTGCCTTTCAATCTGTCATCGCGTAAAGCTACGACGGACAACGCAAGATTTTCTGCATAACTGCTGTTACGGTTTAGAAAAAAGCGGAAAATATGTTTTTTCTTAATAAAGAGCGTATGATACCCAAGAATTACCCTCGGTACATACACGCGCTCTCTATCAAAATAGGCGGTTGAGAGAAAACCTCAATCTCATAAATAATTATAATTTTGAGGAGATCTCTTAACTGCCCATCAATACATAACTAATATAACAAATATGCCTATTTTTTGCTTTATTTAAGCCAAAAAAGCTTTCTCTCTTCTTGTCTATTTATTTTTAAACGATCTTTTTTAATAACTGCTTTCTCCTTGCCGCTTTCCGCTGTCTACCCGGATTCTACTCTGAATTCGAACACCTATCTTTCTTTTTAGTAAAGAATTTATAGAATATTTTTATTTTATTAAATTCGAATAATGCTTTATTAAATAGTATTTTCGAGACTTAATTTACTAAAAATGTTTCTATCTTCTTACTAATTAGATTTTTCAGGGTGTTCGAATTGACCCTAGCGGGCGGGTAATCATTAATTAACCAGTATAGCATACAATAGGATTTTGTCAATAGCTAAAATTAAAAAAGGGTCTCAGTCGCCTATGATGCTCGAAACCCCTAAATTCCATATTTTATCATATTGGGCATAATTGTCGGGAAAAAAATATTTCTCTAAATATAAAACTATATCCTCCTCCTTAATCTTAAAATCAAATTGCCTTACTGACAAAAGAGAAATGATTTCTTTCGTTTCTTTTTTGTTTCCATTGTTAAGATCCGTATGAATATCTATTACCGATTTTTCTATCGCTTGCAATAATTGCGCCTTGTTCTCTTTGAATTCGAAATTATTTTCCACCTTTTCTCTTACCACGCACAAAAGAAAATTTATTAAATATAGTTTTTTACTATACCATCGAAACTGATATCGAATATTAATATTCCGATAATGATCAATGGCATAACTATCATCAATAAATAACGATGAAAATAAAAAAATAATTTCGGAAGGAGAAAGTCTGTTGAAACCCAACAAATTAAAAAAACAATACGCCGGCATAAATACTTTTTTATGTTGCTTAAGATTTTCCGGCAAGATCTTAAAAAAATCTTTCATTTTATTTTCATATTGATCTTTTTTGCCTCTTGCATGCGCCCATACTGCTGTTTTCAGCAATCTTTCCCAGTGCCCTGTCCAAACATGATGAATATTTTCTAATTTTATCTCTGTATCTTTTGTTTTTACACTAAGAAGATTTTGCATATTTTCTAATTTTACTTCTTCTGTTTCTAAAAGATATTCGATAAACTCAAAAAATTCAATGACATCGCATTCTGTAAAAATTTCATAACCCGCTTCTCTTGCCAATTCTTTCACCTCTTTTTAAAAAATTTAAGGGTTCATTTCCTCCATTGATTTTATTTTACACGCAAACAAAAAAGTAGTCAACCCCGTTAAATAAAATTCTATAGAATTTTGGATTGTTCTGCAATCCATTTAACTGGGTCAACCCCCGTTAGAAGTTTTAAACGACAATAACTATAAATAAAGAATATTTGATAAATCCTCGCTTGAACAATAAACAATTTGTAAAAATTTTTTGAACTTCTAGCGGGGTAAAAAAAATATTAAAAATACCGATATGTTAAAAAATTATAGCGGTTTTCGCTTTTTGAGCAAAAAAAGGAAGGGGTTTTCCCTTCTATATATTTACCATTCGATATAATTTTTTCCATACATTCTTTTATATATTTAACTATATCGTATTGGGTTAGTATTGATGGATCGTCAAGAAGTATATTTTCATTCCTAAAATACCATTTTTTATTATCGTTTTTTTCCGCCTTGTTTAAACTTTCAACAAGGGATCTCAAAAAAAATTTTCTTATACCCACCCACTCGATATCCTTTTCAGACCACTTGCCGCTTCTAACTAATTTCATTGAAATAATCGCTTTTAAAATATTACCTGCATCATTGCTTATTTTTAAAGCAACTATCAAATCCGGCCTTTTCTTGTATATCTTGTCTTTTTTTTCTGACAATGCCTGAATATTCGGCAAAGATTCTTTGCTTACGGAAAAAATTACAAACATTCTCTCTTCGCTTCCATAAACTGGAAAATTGTGCCAATGCCCTCCGCTTATCTCAAAGGGCAATCCTAACGCTTTTTTTTGATTCACATCTCTTGTGCGTGATAAAGAACAGCTCAAAACAACACCTCCTTATTATTCATTTTATTCCTCCTAACGATTTATTAATCGTTAAGTAATTTTATCTTATTATAGATAAATGTCAAGCATTTGCGCATCATACACAAAAACCCCCATTTCTGGAGGTTTTTAATGATAATGCCCCGGCGCTGGCCTACTCTTGCCGGTAAACCGACTACCATCGGCGCTGGTAACTTTCACGACTCTGTTCGGAATGGGAAGAGGTGGTACATTACCGCCATTATAGCACCGGGGCAAATTCCAGTCCTTAAGGACTGGAATTTCAATTTTAAATTTAAAATTTTAAAACAATTTCAAATGAAATAATTTTAAAACTCATCTTCTTCTATAACTAATTTTCTTTCTTTTTTTTCTCCTGCTTCTTCTGTTTTTATTTCTGGCTCTATTTCTGTCTCTACTTTTGGCTTCTTTTCAACCATACGCTTTTTATTCCCAATAGTAACTTCTATATATTCTTTTTTCGCTTCTTCTGGAACAAATTTCTCTGAATCCATGATTTTATTTTAATTATGATTACTAATTATAGTATCACTAATTTTATAAAATGTCAACCCCTGTTAAATGGATCGTAAAAACAATCCAAAATTTATTAAAATTTTATTTAACGGGGTAAATACCCTAAATTCGTATTCCCTTAAATTTATATTTATATAGTTCTAATCATCTTCAATAAACAAATCTTTTTTATTTTCCGCGTAAATCCGCGTGTATATCCGCGTATGTTCCGCGATTACTAACAACCACTAATTGCCGGTTAAAGTAAGTTATAAAAAACTCCAATGATTTATTAGTAGCGCTCGGCTGAACGTATTGCTACGCTTACACCTGCGCCCTATCAGGCGCGCACAGCGCGCAAGTTAAAAGTTCTTAAAGTTCATCAAGTTATAAAGTAAATTCAATTTAACTTTATAACTTTATAACTTTCAACTTTATAAACTGCGTGCTGCGCACGCTTTTACCAGATCATCTCTCTGGAATCTATGATACCTAATCTTGAGATGATTTTCACGCTTATATGCTTTCAGCGTTTATCTCGTCCGAACTTAGCTACCCAACTATGCCATTGGCATGACAATTGGCGCACCAGAGGTTCGTTCTTTTCGGTCCTCTCGTACTAGAAAAGAGTTCTCGCAAGTATCTGCGCCTGCAGTAGATAGGAGTCCAACCTGTCTCACGACGGTTTGAACCCAGCTCACGTACCGCTTTAGTTGGCGAACAGCCAAACCCTTGGGAGCTTCTTCACCCCCAGGATGCGATGAGCCGACATCGAGGTGCCGAACCCAGTCGTCGCTATGGACGCTTGGACTGGACTAGCCTGTTATCCCTAGAGTAGCTTTTATCCGTTGAGCTTTGCGCCACCTACATGGCCGCATCGGATCACTAAATTCTGCTTTCGCAACTGCTCGACCCGTCAGTCTCGCAGTAAAGCCGGCTTTTGCTTTTGCGCTATCAGCGCGATTTCCATCCGCGCTTAGCCGACCTTTAAACGCCTCCGTTACTTTTTAGGAGGCAACCGCCCCAGTCAAACTACCCGCCAGGCACTGTTCCTATACCGGATCACGGTATGAGGTTAGAACAAAATTGTAAAAAGAGTGGTATTTCATATTGCGACTCCCCTTAATCCGGAGATTAAGGATCGAAGTCTCCCACCTATTCTAAGCATTTCAAAATTTGGCTCAATACCAAGTTATAGTAAAGCTTCATAGGGTCTTTTCGTCTAGCTGCAGGTAAACAGCATCTTCACTGTTAATGCGATTTCACCGGGTCACTTGTTGAGACAGTACCAGGGTCGTTCCGCTATTCATGCACGTCACTAATTAAGTGACAAGGAATTTCGCTCATTTACTTTGTTCTGTTTTAAACTTAAAACAGAACGGATGTAATTACTATCCCTCTATGTCGCCATAGAGATAGGATCATATCTTGTCATCTTTTTATCGATGACTTTGGCGTTTGATCTCTGAGGATTCCAGAAATCGTGCCGGCACTTTCCGATTCATTTGTTCGATGGTTTTTGCTATTTTTATCATACCAATTTCCGTTAAATGTTCTTTTTCGAGAAACATTTCGACAATAGTTACAAACTTCTCAAAATCAAATTTCTTAGCAGTTTGTAATTTATGTTTTTGGAAAAAAGGAATAATAAATTTAGTTAAATCACCTACTGATCTTACACAATAGCGGGATAAATTCTCTTTGTGGTTATCTTTTCTTGTATTCACATAGA
>JAHILZ010000093.1 GCA_018896765.1 Patescibacteria group bacterium
GCGCGCGGCGAATGATCTCCGCCATTGTTAATGAGCATAGCTCCATCAATATATAGCCATGACCCATCGTCGGATTCCAGTCTGAATCGATATGTTCCTTGCTCAACAATATTTATATAGCCCTTCCAGTCTCCGCTCCACCAGCCATCGTTTATGATTTCGGCAGGTCGTTGACCGGGATTAATATGCCAGGCAAAATTCAAATTCGGATCGATTCTTAATGCATCGGGTTTTGCAACCGTTTCAAGATTGTTTCTGTAGATAGGGTCGTTGTAATACGAGGCAGCTAATCCAATATCTTCCAATGCAGGACTGATAAGTTTATTTTCGCCTGCAAGTGTTCCATCTCTATGTTCAGGGTTTTGTCCTGTGCCAAACTCTCTGGTAAAGACATACTTAAATTCATCAGTCTGTCCTTCATTGTCATATACCCAGACCTCCGTACCGCTTGTGCTATCAACTGTGTA
Organism: Patescibacteria group bacterium; assembly: GCA_018896765.1. Classification (GTDB taxonomy): domain Bacteria; phylum Patescibacteriota; class Minisyncoccia; order JAHIHE01; family JAHIHE01; genus JAHILZ01. Next base: position 468 of record JAHILZ010000093.1, read on the forward strand.
ATAATAGCTGAACAATACATTGTTTGAGGCGCTTCTTGCCTTAATCAAAAACGTATCGTACTGACCATTAAGAGTTACGTCCTTAAGCAAATCGGTGGTGAATTTAACATTCCATTTTGCTTTTCCTAAATTTCTAACATTGGTTTCGTACAAATAATTGGGATTATTTGTTACTCGGGCCAAATTAGCTACATCATCCCATTTTAAATCTTTGTTTGTATCAGTTACACCATTCTTAAAGTCATCCCAGTTATCCTCTCCTGTAACCATTTTCCATCTTGCTCGAACATATTCTTATCCAATCCAAGCACCTACTCCGTAAGCTTCAATACATTGTTCTTTTGTAAAGCTTGGTTTCTTTCCGCAATAATCTGCTTTAACAGCAAACCATGCTGATTTTTTTGCAAAGTCATAAAGAGTAGCACCTTTCCCAGGAAATCTAGATTTATGCCACAATAATGTACTGTCAAGAGATTTTTTTACATCTAATTTATCAATCGTAGACCATTTTTCCCAAGGTGGATTTGAATATCCTCCCCTATCTACCTGAAAAGGACCAATGCCAGTTGAGAAAGTAAATTTACTTAAATCTTTATGATAAAATAAATCGCTTCCAGCAATACCCTGACTATGAGCAGTATAACCGCCGCGTGACCCTTCCCCTTGAGCAATAGCTAATACCCAAGCCTTGTATTGATCAAGCGTAATATCCCAACTGGAACTATATCCATCTATGGCATATTGATCAATCTTGGTTAAGAGTTCGCTATCAATTTTAACTGAAGCCGCAACACTAATATTGCTTACAATTAAGATTAACATTGTCGCCCCTAAAACTATTCGGGGAATATGCGCTTCTTTTGTTTTACAGCTTAGGTATTCGGATACAAATTTTATTAGCGATAACAACGCTAATAAAACCGATCCGCCTATTCGTCTTTCGATTTCTCTTTTCATTTCTTATCTTATCTCCTTGCCTTAAAAGGCAATTTTATTCAATTGTGAAGGTACAATATTCTCTCACAAAATTATCCTCCTGCTGTAAACACTAAACTAAATTATGCAGAAAGTCAATGGTTTAAAACAAATAAGCCCGCTTTTATTACGGGCTTATTTAAAATTGATTTTGAGAACACTAATTTGCTTTTATAAAAGTTTGCTTATAGGTATCCCACTTATAAACTTCGTAAATTTTTTCTTTACCGAAGAACTTAGTGCATTCGCTTGACCAGCACGCATTTTCCCCTTCGCATGTTTGTCTGGTTCCTTCCTTTATGATCTCCGAATCACCATCGTTGTCTAAATCTTTATAGATTATTTTTGTATCAAATATTTGTATCTTACCAGTATCTAGTTTTCCTTTATATTCTTTGCCATCATTCAAAAATTCATTATTCCATATCGATTCAAATTCACCGTTTACTAATCTATAAATAATTTCACTACGAGAAATATTTACACATGTTCCTCCATAAGCCGCAGTATTCGAAATTAAAAAAGGAGGTTCGTCTTTTACTAATTTTCTGGGTTGATTATCGACGCTCTGAAATTCAATAGTCTGAGATAAAGCTTGATAAGAATCGGCTCCTGTCCTCTTAATTATTACAAGATAAGAATTAGCAAACTTTCCGACATTATATTCAAATGATACTACAACTACTTCTTTATCAGAATTTTTATCAAATTTTCCACGGCTGATTCCCATAAAAGTTAAATTGAAATCCGAACTCTCTTTTGCTTTTTTCTGATCTGAATTTATATTATCAAAATTTTGAATAAAATATGCTTTTAGTTTATCATCCGAATTTATTATATCCTCGGAAATCGGATTTTTCACAAGATGATCCGTAAAACAGCTTATTCTTTCTCCTGGATCACCTTCACTGCATAGTGAAACTATTGTCGGCTCAGGTGTTAATGTTACAATCGGCGTCACCGTCGGCTGCACGGCAATAGGCGGAATATTTTTAACAGAAGATAAATAACTAGCCACGCTCAATGATACAATAAGAACAAACAAAACAATAACAAAAATTAAAATTGATATTGGCTTCATAATTTTATTCATTTATTTTTTTTATCTTCTTAACAACAGCGTCGTGAATAATTCGGAAAGCTTTTCGTTTTTCTCTTTCGTAGATATATGGCATGCCGATAATGAGCTCGCATTTATCGCATCTTAACGGCGAAATATCTTTGATGTTTTTATATTGCAATCCGACCAGATTTTCTGGCGACATAATCCTATCCATATACAAGCGGAGCAAATTGCCTGGTCCATCTTTTTGATAAGTAGTCACCATCCTGCTGCATTTTTGACAATACAAATCCAACAAGCGAGAACATCCGACTCGGAAGCTTTTAAACTTGCCTCGTTTGAGTTTAAGCTTTGGCATAAAATTTATATTACTGTTTCTTCATCAATAGAAAAATATTTCTTTTCTGCATCAATCGTCGCTCGGCAACCAATGGGAATAATATAATTTTCTACATTGTGTCCAATTTCGCCGACTTCCAGAATCGGGAAGGAATAATCTTTTGTCACTTCTAAAATCACATCCTTTACTTCCCTATCCTCATTCTTGTCTAGCGCGTGAGCGCCATAGAAATGACCCAAGATCAAACCGTTAATTTCATCAAAAACTTTCGCTTGGCGGAAATGAGTCAAAACCATATCCACATCTTCAATGCTAACCATATACGCTTCCAAAAACAAAATCTTATTTTTATAATCAGGCCTGAATTCCGTATTATCTAAATTCTCAAGGCAAGTTATATTTCCGCCAACCAATCGCCCGTTAGATTTTCCTTTTTGAACGCATTGCCATCCTTTATATTTTTCGTCCTTATTTAATTTATCCAAACCCTTCCAATCTGGATTCGAACGCAACTGTCCGACTTTTCCTTCAAACCACGTCTTGATTAGGTTTTCTTTGAATATGCTGGACATAGGCAAGCCAAAACCGAAAATCAAATCCGGTCCATGATAAGTAACCAATCCAGTTTTAGAAAATATTGTATCAAGCAAAGTCGTGCCGTCGCTGATTCCGGAAAATATTTTCGGGTTTTTCTTGATCAAATCAAAATTCAATCCATCCAAAAGATTATTCGCTGTTGAACCGCCGATAGACATTATAACCGCTTTCACGTTTTTATCGCTGAAAGCTTCGTGGATATCGCTTAATCTTTCTTCCGCTGTTCCGGACGAATAATAATATCTTCCCAAAGCATTCTTGCAGATTTTTACCTTCAACCCCAAGCTTTCCAAGAATTTTACACCGTCATTAAACTGTCCCTTTAATTCCTTCGGCACTCCGCCGGACGGCGAAACAATCGCCACCGTATCGCCTTTCTGAAGTTTTTTTGGTTTTATAATTTGCATAAGGTTACTATTACTATTTGTTTATTTTAAATTAGCATAAAAATAGCTTCGACACAAATGATCTACACTTACAACCCCAACCCAAACCACCTTGTCAAAATCAAGATACCGCCACGTTTTCTACCATCAAATTGGCGTCTAAAACAAGAATGGCTGTATTGACCAGTAAATCACGCACACTCGCCTCCTAGAGGCCTTTTTTGGCCTCATTAACATAAACTGTTATATTTTTTTCAAGGTAGTAGGTCATGGTTTAATTTTTCTTCCTTAGTGCAAACACTGAAACTCCTACTATCGCTAAAGTTACAATTATTATCTGGCTGTACAAAATAATATTCTTTTTCCTCTGAACTGACTGGAATATTTTGTCTTCTATTTTTTTGCTTTCTGCTTGATTTATTATTGGATAGATTTGTACGGCTTCTCCCCCGTCGCTTGGCCTCCAGAATGCCGTATCTCCATCAAAATAAAATTCTCTTTCTATGCCGCCGGAGTTAATAAAAATCTGCAAGGCGGAGTAATCTGAAAATCGAGTTTCAACTAAACGCGCGTTTTCATAGGTTGTTCCGGTTATTTCATATATTCCCCAGGAAGGGACATAGAAATCATCTTTCTTATTAAGCGACATTAAATACTTTTTACCTGTAGTTATCAGCTTAGCTTCTTCGTCTGTTAAATTAACGACTCTTTGTAATCCTGTGACGACTATCTGATCCCCTTCCTTCAGCGTTCTGCCTAGATTTTTTAGAGAAACAAATTCCGATAGTGCTTTTGCCGGATTCTCTGGAAAAACAAAAATAACTTTTACTGTTCGCAAGTCTCCCGACTCAGACATTATCTCTCCAAGAATAAGAGCATCTTGTTTTGAACCACCGAACATACAGCCCAACGGATCACAGGCGTAAGCTGTTGGAGCGACTAAAAGAACGCAAAAAATAACAATAAGAAAGAAAATGTTTCTATTCATATAATTTCAAGGTTTAATCAAATTCTAAGAATAAATAACCGAGTCCGTACAATGATACAATAACACTGGCGATAAATAATTTAAATGAAACTTTATCGTTCAAATACTTGCACAAAACCATTGCAACGCCTAATCCAATAACAATCCAAAAACCTAAATTTAAATAAAATAATCCCCAAGTGTCAGTTGGTGGTTCATTACCACCCAATGCGGCGGGCGGATATTCAAATGCCACAATTGGAAACACCTTTTTATATTTGACACTTATAAACTTTCGTATATCTATACCATGCTTGCTGACCCTATTTATGCGGGATTCTTCTTTCATGAAGAAAAGCGATATGAATTAGACAAGAAACTCAAAAGGATAATCAGCGAGGAAGACTTCTGGATCATACAGGAGATGCTTGGTAAAAAAGGAAGGCCACGTCCACAAAAAAGAGACGGGCTCTATAATCATTTTATGACCTGCGCCCACTGCGGCGGGCACACCTCGCCTGATTTCAAATTTCAGATCATCTGCTCGGAGTGTAAATCTAAATTTTCATATCTTAACAAGGAAGAATGCCCAAAGTGCCAGACCAAAATAAGCAAGATGATAAATCCTGTCTATCTCCAATATACCTATTATTACTGCATAGATTCGAAAAAAAGAAAAACGAACTGCCCCGAATCATCAATAGAACAAAAAGTTATCGATAGCCATATGGCCGATCATTTCTCCAGCAATCTTGCTATCTCCAATCCTTTATCTGATTGGTGCATTAAACATATTTCCGAAATAAAAGACAAAGACCTTAATGACATTAGGATGATTGCCGAATCCAGAAACAGAGCCATAAAAGACACCGAGAGAAAACTTACTAATCTTCTTGATTTAAGGTTGGACAGAAGCGATTTAACTTCAGAAGAAAAAGCAATGTATGATGCGAAAGAAAGAAAATTGAGCACAGAATTAAAACTTTTAAAAGCAGAATCAAAAAACGATTCTTCGCATGAGCGGATTACCGAAATAGACAAGTCTTTTGATTTGATGACCGAAGTTATCGATACAATCAAAACAGGAACTCTGGAAGAGAAAAAGAACGTATTCTATACCTTCCGTTCGAACCTAAAATTTAGTGGCAAAAAAGTTGATGTTCTACACACAAAATGGGTTTCGAAGTTCATCGAAGTCCTAAATTCGGCTAAGGAGCTGAACAGGGCGTTCGAACCTAGAAAAACACTGGCAGACAAAGAAAAAACTGAGGTTTTTGCTTCAGTGATTCCTACCTTGCTCCGGCGGTAGGATTCGAACCTACGACCAAGGGATTAACAGTCCCCTGCGCTACCACTGCGCTACGCCGGAATATGCTTTTATAAACAAAAAGCAATGCAATAAGTTTTACCCCATTACATTGCTTTATTGTAATACAATCTTTAAAAATAATCAAGCAGTTTCTTGGCTTCCGGATGTTTCTTGATCCTGTCGAGGGCTTTGGCTTCGATCTGGCGGATGCGCTCGCGGGTCACTCCGAACTCCTGGCCGATTTCTTCCAAGGTATGGGTAATCCCGTCTTCCAAGCCAAACCGCATTTTCAAAATTTTCTGCTCTCGGGGACTCACTTTCACCAAAATTTCCGTGATGTAATCTTTCAAAAGTTTTCTGGCCGCCGCTTGATTCGGCAAAATTGTTTCCGTATCTTCAATAAAATCTCCCAAAGTGCTTTCGTCACTCTCTTCTCCCACGCTTGTTTCCAGAGAAATAGTATCCTGAGAAATTTTCATAATATAGCGGACTTTTTCCACTTCCAAACCCATTTCCGAGGCGATTTCTTCCGGCAATGGCTCGCGTCCCAGATCCTGGACCAAACGCCGGGTAATTTGAGCGAATTTATTGATCGTTTCCACCATATGCACCGGAATTCGAATCGTGCGCGACTGATCCGCTAATGCTCTGGTAATCGCCTGCCTGATCCACCAAGTGGCATAAGTGGAAAATTTATAGCCTTTGCGCCAATCATATTTTTCTACCGCCCGAAACAAGCCGATATTTCCTTCCTGTATCAGATCCAGCAGAGTTAAATTATGGCTTCGTCCGACATATTTTTTCGCGATGCTCACCACCAAGCGCAAATTCGCTTCGGCCAATCTTTTTTTGGCCGCTTCGTCGTCTTTTTCAATTTTCTTTGCCAATTCAACTTCTTCCTGAGCGGTCAAAAGCGGAACCTTGCCGATTTCTTTCAAATACATCTGCACCGAATTAGTGCTAATTTCATCCGGCTGTATTTCCTTGAAAATATCGGGAACCGAAACAATGATTTTCTTCTCCGCGTATTCTTCAATTTCAGTTTCTGTCGCTGAAATCGCCACATTGCCCGCTTCAATTCGAATATTCGAATCTTCCAGCTTTCTATATAAATCTTCCAGCGAATCAAGATGATTTTCAATGTCGCCGATCGCGGTCAAAATTTCTCCTTCGGTAACAAAGCCCCTGTCCCTGCCCCGTGAAATTAAATCATTAATCGCGTTTTCTTTTTCTTTTTCCCGAGCTAAAACAGCTTCCTTTTCTTTAATTCTTTTTTGAGGCGTTTTCTTGGAAACAATTTTTTTCTTGATTGCTTTTCTTTTTGGCCGGACAGCGCGCTTTGCCGCCTTGCGCTTGGCGGATTTTTTTGCAATTCTTATTTTCTTCGCTTTCTTCGCTTTTCGCGCCGCTTTCCCGCCCAAACCCCCGCCTTGATTTGACCGAGCCGAAACAAACATTCCGGTCGAATCCTTTTTTTTCTTAAAATGCTTAGCCGCCTTGACATCCGGCTTTTTTTTGTTTTTTTTCGCCATATCCTTGTATTATATCTCGCCCCGTCAAAATCTCGGCAGAGCGATAATTACTTTGTTAATTTTTCTTTTTTTTGCGAACTCTCGGCAAGCTCTTTCATAAAAAGCTTGATTAACTCATGATCTTTGTTTTTTTCCGCTATTTTAATATCTTTTTCCAGAGTCTTTTGCTTAACTTCGCATTGCTTGGAAACCAAGCGCTTTAATAATTCTTCAAATGCCTTATTTGTTTTTTCCGATTCGTTCCCGATCTCATAATAATATTCCGCCTTTAAGGATATTTCCGATAAATTCCGGAATAATTCCGGCGCCAGTATTTTCTTTAAGTCTAGCATTAAATCCTCTTTTCGTAAACACTCTTCGCCGCGAAGCCGAACTATCTCGTACACTTTTTGAAAATCGGAATTATTAAAAACAAATCCATATTCCTCGATTTTTTTAATATTTCCGGCAATATCGGGCGTCGCGATCAAAAGCGCCAAAAAATATCCTTCCAGCTCCTCGGTATTTTTGACCAAAAACCCCGACCCGGCGCCATTCACGCTTATTTCCGGCGCGCTTTTTTTCCCAAGCTTTATTTTTTTCAATTCTTCCAGCAAAACTTTTTCGCCAACATTTATTTTATCGCTTAGTATTTTCACCCAATGGGATTGTTCAATACTGGAAGGAATTTTCGCGATCGCCCCCAGCAATTCATCCGCTATCGCTTTCTTGCCTTCCAGAGTATTCGCGTCATTTTTATTAAAAGCATTTTTAAAATAAAAATCATTTATGTCGATTGCCTGCGCCGCCAGTTTTTTCCACTCGTCGGGATTATCAACAAAATCAGCGGGATCTTTTTCAGCGGGAAGAATCACCACCTTAACGCTAAACCCCGCGAAAATCGCCAAATCAATGCTTCGCCTTGTCGCCTCCTGCCCGGCATCGTCGCCGTCAAAAGATAAAATCAGGCGCGACGCGTACCGCTTGATTAGCTTCAATTGCTCGCTGGTTAAAGCAGTGCCGGAAGAAGCCACGGCGCTGGACACTCCCATCTGATGCGAGCCGATAACGTCCATATATCCTTCCACCAGAATGCAGTTATTGGTTTTTCGAATTTGCTCTCTGGCAAAATTCAAACCGTATAAAATCCTGCTCTTGCTATAAGCCAAACTTTCCGGAGAATTGACATACTTGGCTTCTTGCCCGTCTTTGCGGGCAAAAGTTCTTCCGCCGAAACCCACTGTATGCCCTGAAATATCAAGAATCGGAAACATAATCCGGCCTCGAAAACGATCATAATAATTTTCACTATTTTGATCGGAAGAAAAACGCGAATCCTTGTCGCGCGCCGCGGTAATGCCGGCAGAAAAAATTTCTTTCCTGGTAAATCCCCTGGCGATAAGAAAGTTTTCCGCATCATTCCACGCATCCGGCGAATATCCTATTTCAAAATTGCCAATCGATTCTTCGGTCAAGCCCCGCCCCAATAAATATTTTTTTGCTAGCGATCCCGCCTCGGTTTTTGCCAATTGCTCTTGGTAAAAATTTTTTGCCACGCGGTTCACTTCTAAAATTTTTGCTTTAGCGCCGGCCGCCTCGTAATTCACCCTTTTCAGCTCCACGCCGGCTTTCTCAGCCAAATAGCGCAATGCCTCGGGAAATTCCATTCCTTCCATTTTCATCACAAAAGTAAAAATATCCCCGCCCTGCCCGCACCCGAAACAATGCCAAATCTGGCGCTCCGGACTGACCGTGAAAGAAGGAGTTTTTTCATTATGAAAAGGGCAAGGCGCTTTGAAATTTCTCCCCGCCTTGCTTAGCCGGAGATAGCCGGAAAGCACCTCGACGATATCAAGGCGATCTTTTATCTCTTGCAACTGTGAATCTACCATAAAAATATCCGTTAAACGCCAAAACAAGCGCCTTATAGCTTATTTCCGCTGTTTTTACCTTATAAAAAGCGAAAATACGCGATAAAATCACCAGCGCTTCCTTTTAGTGCGTTCATTAATATCTTTATAATACACTCTTTTGAAAATTTGTAAAATTTTTCAATTGAAGAAATAATTTATTTTATCGTCCCACTGTTATAACTGAAGCCGAGCCAAAACTGAATTTTTCCGGAGAATACATTAAATCTACACGCGGAGCAGGAGCCTTAAAAACACCGTCGTAACTTGCTATCGCTAAATATTCAAAATTATACGTATCTGGCCAAAGACTTCTTCTGAAAATCGTTATTTTTTGATCCCGAATATCCATTGAATCATACCGCTCACTGCCATACGGGTAATCATAATAACGCGACTGGTCATTTTCTTGCACAGAATTTTCCAATCTCGGGTTTTGAACCGCGAATGAAGCCGGTAAAAAATCTTCTATAGCCACATAATTCAACTGTTCTTTGTTTACTACAGATAAGCGAACTTTCACCAGATCTCCTTTTCTAATTTTGCTGATTTCGTTGTCATTAATATCAAAATATTTTCTGGTAATTTTTAAATTCGAGTCTTCACCGCTAATATTTTCGCCCGAAACATAATTATTCATAGCAACTAACCAATAAATACTGCCCTTACCCGCTTGCCTTATCTCCAAAGAATTATTCATTTCTATTTTTTCAGTAGGAATATCCAATTTCAAACTATAGCGGCTATTATTAATTTTGGCGCTTTTCAATAAATTGCCATTGAGATAAATATCATAAACGTAATTTGGTTTTAATTCCGATGTCTTTTTTAAATATTCAATAAGAGCATACAGAATTTGTGATGATTGCCTGGTTGAACCCCACAAGCCCTCATACCCCGCCCGATTGTTCATTAACCACTGCGCAATGCCTGAAGCATTTTTCTCATTAAAATTTATTTTTACTAACGCCAAAAGATTAACACCGGTCGCGCTATATTTATCTTTCAACGCGCCATGATAATCAAAATTATCCGGCACATCCCAATGATTATCAGTCATCTCGCCCATAATTTTTGCCAAAACTGCTTTGGCTTTTATAGTATCTCCGATATTCTGAAGGGCTAATGCGATATATCCATGGCTCTGAAAATCAAAACTCTTGCCGCTCAAATACATATTGGCAAATTTCTCTACCCCAGAAGCAACACTTTCTTTATCTATCTTGCTCAAAATGTAATTGATATAAATCTGCTCTTCTTCAGAAAATTTACTTACATTGGTTTTTAAATATTCGCGCAAACGATTATACATTTCTTCTCTGCCCCCCAAAAAATCTGCCGATTTAGCTTCATATAAACCTTCCAGCACATAACCCGACACCCAGACATTGTTCTCATCAGTTTCCCACCAGCCAAAACCGCCATCGCTATGTTGAAATTTTGCCAAGCGATCAAAACCTTCGGTAATATTTTTCTCAAAATCTTTTCCCGGATCCAAACCTAAAACAGATTTCTCCTTATATGCTAAAATATTCGGCAAATGGCGGCTCATGGTCTGTTCAACACAACCATAAGGATAGCCCGAAAGCTTTTCTATTACTTCCGGCAAAACTGCTAGGACTGAAGGCATTAAAGAGATTGTAGCGGTATTGTAAATCGGAGAAGATTTTTTTTCAAACGAAAAATCCAATTTTGCTTCGCCATTTCCACTAATAACTTTTTTAACCAGGCTAAGATTAGAATAAACAGGCAAAGATATTTCCACAGAATCATTCGCTTCTCCTTTGCTGTCTTTTGCGCTAAAAGTCAACTTAGCTGAATTTATATCGCCAATTTTTATGCCCCAGGAGATATTGTTTATTTCTCCATTTTCCACTGTAATATTTTTTAAACTTTGCCCGACAATCTCAGCGCCTTCCGCCACCAGCATAACATTAAAATCGGATCTTTTCCCCAAATTATTATGCACGGCGCCTACCAGAATAACCTCATCTCCGTTTCTAAAAAATTGCGGCAAAACCGGCCTGATTATCAAGTCCTTCGACGTCATAAATTCTCCCACTCCCTGCCCTACCTTTGTATCAAGCGTTACATCCTTTGAAACCGCCATCCACGTTGTTAGGTTGTCGGGTAATTTAAACTTTACTTTCGCCTCACCTTTGGCATTCGTAGTCACAAAAGCATTCCAATAGGCCGTATCGACAAAATTTGATCTCACGGGACAGCCATCGCCCTCGCCCTTGCCGCCGCACTGGTTGTGCACATAAATACCATCGGCAAAAAAAGTATGATATTTTTCTGTTTGAAAATTATAAACTTTGATCGGTTCTTTCATCGTAACTTTTTCGATAAAAATAACTTTTGATTTTTCTCCATCACTCGCCAAAAGCATATCGCCGACTTTTATTTCTCCGGCATCTTTCCAAACATCATTAACTAAAATTGGATGGATAGAAGTAATTTTTAAAACACCTTTTTCATGCACTATCGCCAGATATTCGCTAACCGAGTGTTCAAAAGTCTTAGTTACTTTATCGGACACTAATTTTTCCGAGTAATCGCTTTCCTTGGTCAAAATTTCATCCCCGACATTGATTATTTCAATATTTTTTAGACTTTTGTCCGCCATTAAAATTTTTGTGCCGGCTGTAAAGCATGCGCCCATCTCCGCCGCAAACGTCATGACAAAACCGTTTGATTCTTCTGTCTTCAGCCATTCTTTATCCGGAAGCTGATAAAAAGAATCGTAAATATTCGCAGTCTGATCCGATTTCAAGGCGAAAATCGCTTTATCTACCACTCCCAGGGAGCTCTCTGCTGAAACAGGGTTGCCATTTTCATCTTTTGTTTTGATCAATATTTCCACTTCTTCCCCTGGCCCTAATTTTTCTTTGCTGGAAATTATTTCAATATTTAATTTCTTTCCTGAAACTTCAATTAATTGTGTTTCGCTCAAGAATGAATCATCTTGGAAAATATTGACATAAAAATAAAATCCGGGAACCATGCTTTCTGTAATAATCACATTTATCACCTGAGTTTGACCGGTTATTTTCACCGCTTCGATCCTTTTAAAATTATCCCTATTGGCGCTCCAAAAAACATCTCCTGAAGGCCGAGGAAATTGTAAAGTCACCTGAGCCGCTTCGCCGATCTTATATGATGTTTTATCTGTTGAAATATAAATTTTTGCCCGAGGTTTTTCAGAAACAGTTTCCTCGTCGAGCGAATTTTTTCCATTAACCCAAACATAAAATGTCTCTTTGATAGGATTATTGCGAGCATCAACACCTGAAATTTCAAAATAATAAGTTCCTCCTCCGGAAAAATTATAATCAAATTTTATTTCACCATGTGTATCGCTTTGCGCGTCTATTTCTTTTAATATTTTATAATTACTATTGCTATATCTCCATTCATATTTTTTAATTATCATTTTTAAAGGTAAATTTATGATCGGTTTGCCGAAAATATTATCTTCAAATTGAACAGCAAAAACATATGTATTATTTTCTTTCAGATTCCATAGATCTTTTGGCTCAACCAAGGATATTTTACTGTCACTGTTGTAAATAGTGACAGTCTTATTGCCTATTGATTCTTTGCCGCTTTGATCTGTAATTTTTGCTTCCAAGGTAATCGAATCGCCGTCCTGCCTCCACCAATACCAATCATTTGATTGCAAAGAAATATTTTGAGTTTGTAGCTCGAATTTCATTTTTCCGTCTTCTCCCAGCGCCCCGCTTCCTTCCGCGACAGTTGACCCATCGTACGTGAATGCTCTCCATGCAACTTCTCCGCCCTTTACCGGTTCACCAAAAAAATAATTGGAAGATATTTCTCCTTTTATTAAATCACCTTTGATATATTTTTCGCTCTCGCTTAAAACTGAAATTTCAAAATCTGGTTTTTGATAAAATTCAATGTTGAGTTTTGAGCTGGCTAGAATTTCGCTGCCATTGAGAATGCTGATCTGATACTCTCCGCTTTTTATTTCTTTGCTCATCTCAATAAAATCCGCCAGCGCGCCTTTTTGATTTGATGAGATCTTTTTTTCAAACACTGTATCTCCGCCCTCTCCATAACTTACTTCCTGCAAGGTTATTTTAAATTCCTTTTGCGCCGGTTTTAAAAAAGGCTCGGCATTTTCTCTAACAATCGCTTTAAAATTTATTTTATCTCCAGGCCTATATACCGGCCTGTCGGTATAAATATACGCTTTGTAGTCCGAGATTATATTTTGATTCATTCCATAATAACCATCTCTATAAATGCTGGAATTCCAACCCATGTTTAGAAAGTTAAAAGTGGTGTCTTTGCCTACGCGAACTTCCAAAATATCAGGCTGTTTGGCTGTGTCTTTCCATGTAAAAATCCCTCTTTTGTCAGTTTTGCCTTGAAAAAAGTTTTCTCCGTCCTTCGCTCCCAAAGTAATAACTTCCGCGCCCCATACTCCTTCCGAGGTTTTTTGATCGACAACCCATGTAACCATTTTATTGCCCAAACGCTTAGTGGTCACGGCATTTTTTGTTAAAGTGATAAAAAAAGAAGATTTTATCGTACTGCTTCCTTCATCAGATACTTTTATATAATAAATTCCGGGTAAAGAAATTTTTGGAATATAAGCACCTGCTCCCTTGTGCAAAATTACAGTCTGCGAATCAACTAATTTCCCTTGAAAAATCTGATTGATTTTAATTAATTCGTTATAATCACTATCATTATTTTCATAATTATTTAAAACTGAAAAAACCTTAAACAACTCCTCCGGATCGCTTTGATAAACTTCAAAAATATAATTGCCTCTAGCGCTACCATCGGTAGAAATTAACAATTCATAATCAGCTTCGTAATAGTTATATGTATAATTTTTAAAACCATAATTATGGAGTACTACTAAATTCTCCGTATCTCTTGGTTTAGTGATAAAACTAAAAGTAAAATCCTCTTCCATGGTTTCCTCCGAACCAAGCGCTAATCCTTTAGCGATAATCACTTTATACTCCGTATCGTATTGTAAATTTTTCTCGTGCTCCAAAGTTAAAACTTTGCCGTCAAAATCAAGCTGTCCGTCGATTGACGGCTCAATGGAAAAGCTTTTCTTAATATCGATTAATTTAGCTTTAATATACGGAAAATCTATTTTTACCGGCAAATTAACCGGCATATAGCCTCGATTTTCGTCTACCGGCATACCGCCCAGAATGGCTTCATTATTGGAATCACCAGCAACAGAAGGAGACGGCGAATTTAAAAAGGAAGAATTAAAATCGACATTGGCTGCTGGATTTTTATATTTTATTAAAACGCTTACTGCTGCAAAAAAAATCATTAACATCAATACGCACGCAACCATCAAAATTTTTTGTAATTCTTTGTTCTTACTGTTAATATCCTCCGGTTTTTTTTCAAACATATTAATTTTATTAAAGTAATTAATAATTATTAAAAAATTTCCACTTGTCCGCTAGAAATATCAATATCCGCGGCATTTTTCAAAACTGAATTGTTTTTAAAATTCTCAAGTATTTTTTGCCGTCGCTCAGAATCAGCGAGCGCTGACTGGCTTTTATCGTTTATATAAATAGGAAAAAGACCATATGTCACATTAATTTTACTATACTGCTTTTCCAGTAAAATAGCAATACTCAAACCTTCCTTAGTAGCTTCAGAAAAATATTGATCAAACACAAAATTGCCAAGACTATAAAAAATGGCTTTACTCTTGTAAACTTCCATGGGCTGGATCACATGCGGATGGCTGCCGATAATCAGATCCGCGCCCGCGTCAATAAAAATACGCGCTTTTTGCTTTTGTCTTTGAGATGGATATATCTGATACTCGTTACCCCAATGAATATAAATAATAACAAAATCACTTTGTGTTTTCATTCTTCTAATCTCTTCCTGAACTTCAAGAACATTCCCATCAATTAAATCATTGAAACCGATAAAACCTATTTTTATGCCATTTTTTTTAAAAATTTTGGATAAATGTTCAGAGGAGTTATTGGGATCACCAAAATATTCTATCCCTGATTTTAACAAAAAATCTCTTGTTTCAGCCAAACCTTGATTGCCAAAATTAGAAGTATGATTATTGGCTAAATTAAAAATTTCAAATCGCTCTTTCATTGGCTTTATGAATAGCGGCGAAAAAGTAAATTTCAAAATATTATTTTTTTCAGCCACAGAGGTAAAATTTGTAATTGGGCCTTCGAGGTTCGCGAGGCGAAAATCCACTCCGCGCATAAACAAATCCATTTTTAAAAAAGGATAATCATATGAACCAGATTTTTTAGTTAAATTAAAAACCTCTCTATCCAGCATCATGTCGCCAAAAGCCAAAATTGTAATTTGATTTTTATTCTCTTTTCCTCCATTAGTAAAATATCCGCTTACATAACTGGTCGTCCCGCCTTCCTCGATATCACCGCCGATAAAATCCGAGGAATTGGCATTTTTAACTAAAATAAATTTTTGAGCATTTTTCAGTCTAAGA
>JAHILZ010000094.1 GCA_018896765.1 Patescibacteria group bacterium
AAGTTACGGCCGTTGTTTTGCCGAATTCCTTAACAAGAGTTCTCCCGTACACCTTGGCACGCTGATGCCTGCTCACCTGTGTCGGATTGCGGTACGGTTACTATATGATAAATTAGAAAATTTTCTTGGCAACATGACCCCAGTTAGGTTCTCCCACCCGTAAGTGAAAGTTCCGACGTCTCTCGGCTTTTATGAAATTGCTTCCAAAGATCCACGGGATTTGCCTCGCGAATCAGCCTACAAGATATCGACACAAATCCAATAATGCGCCTAACCTCCCACATTGCGTCCTTCCATATCATGACATATAGTAGTGCTGGAATATTAACCAGCTATCCATCGACTACGTCTTTCGACCTCGCCTTAGGACCGACTAACCCTGGGTTGATTTTCGTTGCCCAGGAAACCTTAAGCTTTCGGTGTTATGGTTTCTCACCATAATTCATGTTACTCATACCAACATTCTCACTTCCATACACTCCATCTTTACTCGCGCTCAGACTTCACTGCGTATGGAACGCTCTCCTACCGCTGCCACATCCCGGAGGACATGACAACCCGTGTCTTCGGTATTATGCTTAGCCCCGGACATTTTCGGCGCAAGATTTCAGTAGACTAGTGAGCTGTTACGCACTCTTTAAAAGATGGCTGCTTCTAAGCCAACTTCCTAGCTGTTTAAGAAACCTCACTTCCTTAAAATCACTTAGCATAGATTTAGGGACCTTAGACGACGATCTGGGCTGTTCCCCTTTTGAGCGTGAAGCTTAGCCCTCACGTTCTGACTGCCCTTCTCTGGCACTTTGGTATTCGGAGTTTGTTTGGACAAAGTAGGCAAAAGCCCAGCCGTGTCCATTCAGTGCTCTACCCCCAAAGTGGAACAAAGGACGCTAGCCCTATAGCTATTTCGGAGAGAACCAGCTATTACCAAGTTCGATTGAAATTTCATCCCTAACCACAAGTCATCCCATAGTATTGCACGGCTAACGGGTTCGGACCTCCCCTCAACTTTCGTTGAGGTTCATCCTGCTCATGGCTAGCTCACCTGGTTTCGGGTCTTGTAAGTATTGCTAAACGGGTATTTAACCCTCGCTTTCACTACGCCTCCGCTCCGAAGAGCTTAGACTTGCAATACCTAGCAAACTCGTTGGTTCGTTCTGCAAAAAGCACGCGGTCACCCCTACGCCACTGTGCGACAGTGGAATTTTCAAACCTAAATTTTCAATTTTCAATCAATTTTCAATTTCTAAATATTTTAAAATTTAGAATTTAATCATTATAATTTGATTTAAAATTTATAATTTAAAATTTTTCATTCCATTGCTGTGCAATGGTGTAGGGGCTCCCACTCGTTGTAAGTATATGATTTCAGTTTCTATTTCACTGCCCTAAACGGGCTACTTTTCACCTTTCCCTCACGGTACTTGTTCACTATCGATCATAAAAAGTATTTAGCCTTGGCAGTTTGTCTTGCGACAAAGTTAGTAGTACTGCCGGATTCCCATAAGGTTTCTCTGGCCCTATGGTACTTAAGAATAGATACTCAGAGCATGTAATGATTTTCATCTACGGGACTATCACCCTCTATGGTCGTCCTTTCCAGGAACATTTGACTAATCAAATTACATTTATTTAGCTCTGTATCGGATTACTCCGATAACGCACCCACCTTGCAACACCAAGCCGCTGCGCAACAGCGGAAGCACGAAATTCTAAATACGAAATCCGAAACAAATCCTAAATCCTAATTTTTTAAATTCTAAACGGTTTAAAATTTAAGGTTTTAGTAATTGAAATTTGTTTCGATATTCGATATTCGATATTCGAATTTCCGATGCTACGCATCGGTTGGTTTAGGCTGATCCCATTTCGCTCGCCACTACTCAGGGAATTAATAATACCGATACCGATGTAGGCATTAAAATAATGTCTGCCACCGTTATCAATATTAACATTTTTTTCTTTTCCTCTAGGTACTGAGATGTTTCACTTCCCTAGGTTCTCTTTATTACCCTACTTAATTCAGATAATAATTTCTGAGGTTTGCTCAGAAGGGTTTCCCCATTCGGATACCCCCGGGTCACGGCCTGTTAACGGCTCACCGAGGCTTTTCGTAGTTACACCACGTCCTTCATCGACTTTTTATGTCAAGGCATCCACCATATACTCTTAGTATGAGTTTTTCATTTTTACTTTAACTAGCAATCAGCGATTACTAGTTTTGAAGATTTTTGTTTACTTTGGAATATCTTACTCGCAATACGCGCCGCCTGTTAAGGCAGATCGCAAGCAAATAAATATCCCCTTGACGATTTAAGACTATAATAAATATAAATTGTAAGCGAACTTTCTACCCAAACTGTTGTGTAGAAATTGCAATTCAGTATTTTTTACTGCGCTACAATTTTCACACAATCTTATTTTTTTTAATTAAAAAACCCGTCTTTTTTTTGGAAGCGGGCAATCGATAAAACTAAAATATTAACGTTTAACTTTCATCGGTTACGCTTCCGTGTTCTGTATTTTTTAACTGAATATACCATAATATAATTTATAAAATAAAAGTTTCCGTCTCTATATCTTTTTACGCAATGACTAACAATAAAATTTCATCTTCGCCAAATGCCTATTTATACTCCTACGGAGTATTTGTACAACATTTGATTATCGACTGAATACATATTACCATATCAAATTATCTTGTCAAGGCCTTCGATTGCCTCGGGATTAATGTTCAAAACACCCGTCCTGCGTTTCATATCGTCTATATTTTTACAGCTCGCGGCGGCGAGGCAATCAAACCATGAACCATCAAGACCAATAAATAATACCATACCAAAAAATCTTGTCAAGCCCTTGAAAATGCTTATTCCAATAGCTCCGCAAACGCTAAGATTATTCGACAAAATAAAAACAATTTAGCGTATCGCCGCGCATATTTATTTTAAGCGAAGTAAAATATCGCTCTTATCGCATCCTCTCTCTTGTTTTATCTAAAATTCCTTTGGCCATATCCCTTCCGCCCAAACCAAAAGCAATGCCTCCCGCCAGCGCCGCCATCGCGACTACTCCGGTAAATAGAATCTTAATAAACTCCATCTCTAAGCCCAGCTGATCAAGCGCGATCAACAAAGCAAAAATTATTATCGCCCATTTAGCCATTTCACCAAAAATTTTTGGCGAACCGAAAGCCGCAGTCTTGAAACTCCCGCTGACAATCCGATAAGAAAACTCCGCAATCAGAATGCCGATGCCCAAAATTATTACCGCGATTATTATATTCGGGATATAATTCAGAATATTGTTCAAAAAATTTGAAACCTGATTTAATCCCACCGACTCAGTCGCAATAGTGATGGACAATAAAATTATTATCCACTTAGCCGCATCTTCGCCGACTTTAACCAAACTTATTTTTATGCCGGATTTTTCAAATTTTTCTTTCAACCCGCCGGTAGCCAAAAGACTATCAACATTAATAGCTTTTAAGATTTTCTTGACAATTTTTCCCGCAATCACCGCGATAATCCAGCCAATAATTATTATGGCAAAAACCATTGCCAAGCTGAGGAAAAAAGCGGCCATTTTATCCCAAATCGCGGTTGCCACCTCGATATTTATATTTTCATAAGCCAACATTGTCATCACCCCCTCTCAAAAATTAGTTTTAAATTAATTCCAGATTTCTTCTTTACTTGCGCCGATTTTTAATTTCCCCCGCGTGAAAAATCAAATATTTTAAAATTCTTATCCAGCGCTCGCCAAAAAATATGGCGTTTAATAAAATAAGAGAGATTATTATAATCGCGTCGTAACTGGTGCGTATCCAATAATGATCTTCCAAATGAAGCCACATTCCGAATTCATCGAAAGTCAAACCCAAACCGATGCCATAAAGAACAATTATTTTCTTGCGCCAATTGGAATTAGAAAAATAAAACCCCAATAAGCCGGAAATCGCCAGCAAACCGATGCCAAAATTCAAATGATGGATATGTATTCCTCCTATTTCCAAAATCGGCGCAGCAACCAAAGCGTATATTCTCGCCACCACAAAAGCAAATAAAAAAGATACCATGATTAGAAATGAAACTTTCCGCACATGCTTGTCTTTCAAATGGCGGAGAAGATCGAGGAAGAACATAAGAAATTATTAACAAATTTTTTAAAGTTTTTTCCAAAAATAATAAATACAAGCCAATATATAAATCAAAAAAGGTGCTATAAAATTAGGAATAGAATGATTTCCGTATAAAAACATTTTTATTAAATATGCCCAGATGATTATTGCGAATATTCCACCAAGCATAGACCCCGAAGTATCTTCGGCAGATAGTTTTAATTTAGTACTATGTAACAATAAAACGATTGCTCCTCCAAAAAATAATAAAATAATTAAGTCACCAGTTAAAGTATCTTTGAATAAAGGTGTTGTTATCCGTATAAATATAGAAATAACTAATCCCGCTAACGCTATCTGCCAGCTTTTTATTTGCATATTTCAAGTGAAAAATTTAAAATGAAAAAATAAAAAAGGTAAAGCAATTACAAAAACAGTGTTAAAACTTTTTTAATTTTTATTTATCATTTTTCATTTTTAGTTTTTAATTATTTTTACGCCATCCCCGCGCTGCCGAAAACTTCCATTTTTTTCTCCACCGCTTTTTGAGTTCTTTCACGGGCAAAAGCAAGAATCTTTCTCGGGTCATATTCCGCCGGATTTTTTCCCAAATATTCTTTTATGGCAGAACTAAAAGCTACCCGTATTTCCGTATCAATATGAAACAAAGCCACGCCTCTGGCAATCGCGTCTTTTATCCTAGTATCCGGAAAATCCGAAGCGCCATGAAGCACCAAAGGAATTTTTACAAGCTTTGAAATTTTCTCCAAACGGTCAAAATCAAGTTCCGCGCGCTCTTTATAAAAACCATGCGCGTTGCCGATCGCCACAGCCAAATAATCCACGCCTGTTTTGCGGACAAATTCTTTGGCCTGCTCAAGGTCAGTCATTGCTTTTTCCCAAGCGTTGAATTTCTCTTCTTCCCCTTTATAAGGCACCGCGCCTAACTCGCCTTGCGCGCTTATTTTATATTTATGCGCCAGCTTAACCGTCTTGGCGGTTAAAGAAACATTTTCTTCATAGGAAAATCTTGAAGCATCCATCATAAGCGCGGTAAAACCGGCTTTAATATAATCGGGAAATCTCTCGATTTTTTTTCCATGATCAACCTGAATCGCCATCGGTATTTTTTTCGCCGCTTCCTCAGCGCCTAAAGATTTTATGATGGAAGTTATAGCGCCAAGAGAAGCATATTCAATCGCCGACTCTGAAACATTGATAATTAACGGCGATTTTTTCGCCACTGCGGCATTGATTATCGCTTGAGTTATTTCCAGATTTCCGGTATTAAAAGCGCCTAAGGCATAGCCTCGCTTTCTAGCATCAAGTAATAATTTTTTTGCGGGAAGAAACATAATAGTTTTAAAATCCGAAGCACGAAATCCGAAATTCGAAACAAATCCGAATCACCAAAATTTAAATGACAAAAACTCTAACTTAAATTTGTTTTGAATTTTAAAAATTAGAATTTCAGATTTGTTTCGTCCCGAGTACTCGGGATCGATATTCGAATTTCGTATTTATTTTAAAATTACGATTTAATTAGATTTTTCAAGTTAATCAAAAATTAGATAAATTTAATTAGCTACCGCTCGTATAATATTTATAAACTCCCCCGCCTTAATACTCGCTCCTCCCACCAGCAAACCATCCATACCACCCTTATTTATAATATCTTTCGCATTCTGGACACTGACGCTCCCTCCATATAAAACTGGAACTTTATCAGCGACTCTTCGGCCATAGAGCCCCGCAAGTATTTTTTTAATTAACAGCCTAGCGCTTAAAATATCATCAAAAGCCGGAGTAAATCCGCTCCCTATCGCCCAAATCGGCTCGTAAACTATAAAAATTTTATTTGCCTCAATCTCATATTCCGTAATATCGACAAAAGCATTGTTTATCTGTTTCTTGAAAACATCTTGCGTTTTTTCTTCTTTTTTTTCCTCAAAAGTTTCTCCAATGCACAAAATCGGCGTCAATTTATTTTTAAAAGCCGCTAAAATTTTTGCATTTACCATCTCGTCCGTTTCCCCGAAATTTATTCTTCTTTCCGAGTGTCCAAGTATTACATATTTTACCATAGCATCTTTTAGCATTATTGGAGAAATTTCTCCGGTAAAAGCGCCTTTTTCTTCCCAATGCATATTCTGCGCTCCAAGCTCTATATTATCATTATCGTTGATTTTTAGCTGCGCAAGCCAAAGCGCAGGAGGAGCTATAACTACTTCAATATTTTCCAATTTCCTAGTTTCTTTTTTTACGGCATTAAAAAGCTCTCTGGCCTCGCTAAAAGTCTCCGGGTTCATTTTCCAATTGGCAATGATGATTTTTTTATTTTTTGTATTTTCCATATAAATAACCTAAAAAAGACCCTATTAAAAAATAATAAAATATTACGATTGCAAATCCAACGAAACCATACAATCTTCCACTGACCAAAGAAGTTTTATCACCAAATAATATTACCACAGGCAACATTATTAAACGGCTTATATCGTTCGCTAAATATGTGCCACAACCGGCAGTAACACCTGGATTACACGTTACTGTTTCTGAAACAAAAAAATAAAGAATTAACCCTCCTGCTAATCCGATCTTTGCGCCTATAGCAGTATAAAAACCCATTAAATTAAATATTGATGGTTCGCCAAAATTTCTCATTTTAAATGTAGATAAATTAAATTTCCTGCTCTCTTAAAAACTCCGCGGCTTTTTCCGGTTCAATGGTAGAAATCTCGATGCCCGTGCTTAATTCAAAACCGGCCCAAATGGAAGTTTTCGGCATAATTTCAAAATGCCAATGATAGTGAGGATAATCTTTGCCGTCGCAAGGCGCGGTATGCAAGAAAAAATTATACGGCGGATTATCCAATCCTATGTTGATCTTTGCCAAAACTATCCTTAGCGCTTCCGCGAGCTGGATCTTGCTGGCCGGCGTAATTCTTTCAAAATACGGCGCGTGAAATTTGGGATAGATCCGCGCTTCAAAAGCGCTCCGCGAAGCAAAAGGACAAAATGCGATAAAATCTTTATTTTCAAATATAATTCTTTTTTTGTTTTCTTTTTCCCAATTGATCATTACGCAATGGACGCATTCTTTGTTTTGGTGCCAATAATTGTCAGAGCCGTTCAAGCTCCTGTAAACATCCGGATCAATAACCGGCATAGCGATCAATTGCGAATGAGGGTGGCTAACTGAAGCTCCCGCTTCTTTGCCGTGATTATGAAAAATAGAAATATAATCCACGAATCTTTTATTCATTAAATTTAAATAACGATCCTGATAAGCATTAACTATTTCCATCACCTGAGTCGTGCTCATAAGCGCGATGTGCTTTGCGTGATCGCGCGTAATTATAACTTCATGATATCCAACGCCGTTGACTACTGAAAACGGCCCTTCGGTCCGCCTGTCCAGCTTCCTCGAATAATCAAAAGCGGGGTATTTATTGGGTATTACCGCCAATGTCCAATCTCCTTCTGACTTTTCATAAACTAAAACCGGTTTAGCCATTTTTGCCGCATCGCAAAAAAAACAATCCGCCAAGTTTTCATCGGGTTTTTGTTCTTTTTTATTTTTAAAATCATCGGGGCGTTTGGCGCGGCCGGTTGCCACTACAATCCACGCGCCGGTTACTAAATCCTGGCGAAGTTCGGAGAGAGACATAAAAGTTATAAAGTTATAAAGTTATAAAGTTATAAAGTTATAAAGTATTTTTACTATTTGACTTTACAGACTTTCGACTTTAAAACTTTATAGACTAAATTAATTATTTTTTAAATTTACTATACGAGCAACCTATTAATAATCCAAGTAAACCATAAAAAAGAGCGTAGGCTAAGTTTGGAATTAACGGTATATCACTAGGAGCTCCCCAAAAAGTTAAAAAAGACAAGCAGTTTGAACGAACCATAAATACGTTATCTATACATTTATTTACACCTCCGCTAGGTGGTAACGAACAAACATCTGACCATCTATCGGGATTACCGAACGGCTCAAAAGGACAATATCTCCATTGTGCTTCTTGTGCAATAAAAATAATCAAAAAACCAAAAATAAATCCTATGATAGCACATTTTAAGATATATTTATTCATAATTTATTTTAATCTTACTTTATAACTTTATAAACTTTCGACTTTATAACTACTCGCCGTATTTTCCCGTCATTAAATTCCATTTTATCTTAAAAAGTTCCACAAATGTATTAATATAACCGCTAAGCTTAACTTTAGAGTTAGGATCGTTGATCCAAACAATCGGCACGGTCTTAATTTTAAACCCGAATTTATTCGCCAGCGCCAAAGCCTCAATATCAAAACCCCAGCGATCGATCGTCATTTTAGGAAAAATCCGCTCAGATGCTTTTTTGCTAAAAACCTTGAACCCGCATTGAGTATCTTCTATGCCCGGCACCGCCAAAATTTGTATTAAGAAATTGCCAAAATCCCCTAAAAGCTCCTTGATTCGAGATTGATGGACCGCAATTTTGCTTTCTTTCAAATCCCTGTCACCGATGACAACATCGTATCCTTCCTCGAAAAAAGGCAAAAATCTATCAACTTGATTCAGCGATGTGGAATTATCGGCATCCATAAAAACACGCCTCTCCCCTTTTGCTTCAAGCATTCCTTGGCGCGTTACATATCCTTTGCCGTGATTTTCTTTATTTTCTATAATCCTGAGATTATAAATTCTCCCGGAAAACAATCGTGAAATCTCCGCGGTCTTGTCAATAGCCCCGTCGCAAATTACCAAAACCTCCGCTTGATAATCTTGTTTCGACAAAAATGCCGCGATTGATTCCAATGTTTTTTTAATCCGACTTTCTTCATTATAAGAAGGAATAATGACGGAAAGATAAATATTACCCTGGTTTTGTGGTTCAGCTTGTTTTTCCATGTCCATTTATTTAAACTTAATTTTGTATCAAGTATTAAGTATCCCGCATTATGTATAATCTAAAAGTTAAAATGCCCAATACTTAATACTTGATACGTAATACTATCCAACATTATACCACATCTTCCAAAACTATAAAAGACAGATTATCTCTGTCTTTCTATGTAGTCCGTTAAAATCAAAACCGCCGCCGATTCATCAATGCGTTTTTTCCGGACGCCCGCGTCTTTAAATATGCCATGAGCATGGCGCGATGTAAAAATTTCGCTTTGCGTCTCAATCGGTATTCCTATCTTCTCCTTTAAAGCGGCTATGAATTTTTCTGTTTTCTCGGTTTGCCTTGTCTTTGCGCCTCCCAAACCCATGGGAAAACCAACCACAATTTGAGAAACTTCTTCTTTTCGGCAAATTTCCGAAATATCCGCTATCAGTTTTTTTATGCCTTTGTTTTCAATAATGCCAAAAGGCAGGGCTACTTTTAGCTCCATAATGGCAGTGGCAAGCCCTATTCTTTTTTCTCCGTAATCAATAGCGAGGATTTTAGGCATGCGATAATTTTAACATTTTAGCATTCAAACATTTTAACATTTTAACAGCCGAATCAAAACTCCAACCTATCCCCTTCCTTTATTCCCAATCTATCTACAGCTCCGACATTAACCTCCAAAACTTTATCTATTTTATTTTTCGGAACCAAAGATTTAGGCGGCTCGCCTCGATTCGCTCGCCCGCCTAGACTCGAACTAGTCGAGGATGGAGTCGAAGCGGGCTCGTAATCTTCCGGCCGGACATTTCGAGTTATTTCCTTGATTTCATTCCCGCTTATCCAAATAAAATCCAAACTGAAATTCATATCTTTCATCCAAAAAGAATAATGATCGGGAGAAGTAAAAACAAAAAGCATACCATGATTTTCAGCAAGAAACTTCCTGCCCGAAAGGCCTTTAGCTTGTTTTTCTGGCATATCGGCAATTTCGACTTTAATTATTTTCCCGCCTATTTTTATTTCTTCTATTTTATAATCATCAAAGCTTTCCGGAGCCAAAGCCGGCTTATGGCTGAATAAAAACAAAAATACCGCGATAACAAGAAAAAACAGCGCGACTATTGTAAATTTATAATATTTTTTCATATCTTGCCTTTTAGCTCTTACGAGGGATTTTCGTTTAAAATTTTTACAATGCTTTCCCTGAATCCCAAGGGCTCAAAACCGAATATCTTTTTTAATTCTTCGCCGTCGCCAAGCTTGGCTGCCATATTGTTAGACAAAGATTCAGTTAACCAATAAACCATATTTGCGTTAACCGGAGATATGGCGCTTAAAACTTTCGCCAAAATCCAATGCGGTATTGTGGAAATTCTGAAATAATGCCTTTTAATTTTTAATTCTTTCGCGTATCGCTTAATGATTTTTTCATAGCTTAATGTATCCTTGCCTCCAATATCAAAACTTTTATTTATAGTTTCTTTTTTATCCAAACAGTCGACTAAATATTTTACCGCGTCTTTATAAAATATTGGCTGCACCTTAGCCGCATCCGAATCAATAATCGGAATAATGGGAATTTTTTTTACCATACTGTCGAGAATTTCAAACGCCGCCGCTCCGCGTCCGATAATAAAAGACGATCTAAAAATAGTATAATCAATGCCGCTCGCGCGAATAATATCTTCCACTTCTTTTCTGCTCCTAAGATGCAAAGATAATTTTTCTTTCGGGTCGCATATTCTTCCAAGGTAAATAATTCTTCGGACCTTATTTTCGCGGCAAGCGCGCGCCATATTTTCAGCCGCCAATCGATCGAGCTTGTCGAATTTATCTCCTTCTTCGGGCTTACCGCTATCCATATGGTGAATAAAATAATAAACAACATCTATTCCATCCGTAGCAGCCAAAAGTGAATTATAATTCAAAGCGTCTCCTGTAACATAGCTAATGTTTTTATTAGCATCTTTTGCAATTCCAAGCACATCCAGCTTTTGAATAGTTGGTTTTCTTACCAAACATCTTACAGAAAAATCTTTCTCCGATAGAACTTTTAAAACGCGCCTGCCGATATAGCCAGTCGCTCCGGCAATCAAAATCATATTATTAGAAGCTGATTTACGCAGATTAATACGCGGATAAATGCGGAAAAATTGAAATTCCTTAGCGAAAATTTATAAATAATATTTTAATATATAATTGCATCCAAAGCGAATATGGCTTAATTTTCTTTTTGAGAACATGGATTGGCTAGAACCAATAAACCAATTAGAAAAAAATATCTTATCTGGCTGATTTCCAATGAAAAAATAAGTAAGCGGCTAATCCCCCGCAGAATAAAAAATTATATCAAATTTGACTGATATACTTTTATTGCTAAACAAACGAGTCTTGATTTTATTTTCGAGGACATGGGATAGCCAATAAAATCATATCCGATTAAAAAAGACATTTTTTACTTTTGCCATTATGCATTAAAACGATAAGCGCGAAGCTATCCCCCGCAGAAAATAAAATCAAGACTCGTTTGTTTGCCTATAATCATTTTCCAAGCAAAATCTCCGCTTCTTTCACCAAAGAACTAAAACCTTTATCGTAAGTTTGGGAAGAGCCGGCGTCTCGCATTTCCAGTATATTTTTTACCAGCATTGTTTTTTGGCCGGAAAGGGATTCTGACAATCTTCCTGAAAACGAGGGCAAAATAGTCAGCGGATAAAGATTCCTGCTTTCAATTAAGTATTCAAGGCCTTGTTCCGCAGGATATCGCCAGCCCAAAAGATCTATATCTTTGCACTCGGAAAATTTTATCGCTTCAGCCGTAAGCTTCGTATTGGTTACTAAAATAGATTTTACTTCTTTGCTTCCAAATTTTCCAGCCGCCAATATATCGTGAAACCGCGCGCAATTGGCAAGAGCCACCTGCAAATCTACTTTTCCTTCCGGCAATTTATGGTATTTGCATTCGCCAATGTAAATAAAATTATCTTTTTCCGCCAAAAAATCAATTTCATAAGTCGCGCATTTTCCCGGAATAAAAAGATTCAGCTTAACCTTATAGCCCATGCTTTTAAAAATCTCTCCCGCGTATTTTTCAAACGAATACCCCGTCGGACCCAGCTTCCTCATCGCTTCCCTGAGATTAAAACGCATAACCGCCTTCGGATCTTTTTTCTCAAGCATTTCTCTGACTTTCTGAAAAATCTCCGTGGTTTTCATTCCGGAATACGCCTCTCTCTCAACAACAGCGGCAATTTTCTTCGCTTCCTGATCCGAAGCGCCTACTCTTTTCGCGCTTCTAAACACCTTGCCAAGCGAAAACAGCTCCTTCTCGCCCTGAATATTTTTAATAAAAATTTTTCCAGGCATAAATTTATTATTAACTTTTGCGCCGCCATATAATCGCCTTTTGCTATAATTATATCTTAGCATGACTGCCTGCTCTTGACAAACCAAAATTATTATACTAATATATAAACAGTGGGTAGTAAAACTTTTTTTAATACCACCATATCCAAACTACCCACTATTATTTTCAGCACACTTATCAAAAGATAAATAAAACTCACAAAGAGAAGGCATCGCGTCTTCTCTCTTTTTTTTATAAAAATAACCGGCGAATTCATTTTACGCCGGTTATTTTTTCCTTAACCCTGTAAAATCCGACAAAGTCGGAATTTTGCCAAAAGCAAAATTATTTAACAAGGTAAACTTTTCACTTTATAACTTTCAACTTTTAACTTCGTTACTTCCACCCCTGGCCCACCACCCGCCACATCACCTGCTCTTGAGGCACTTGAATCGGCCCTTGCGGAGTTTGCTGGACAATATTTACCTGGCCTTTCCGATATTCCAAATTCAATTCAAAATAGCTCGACTCTGTGGCGTTTTCAATGCACGCAAGCTTATAAATTTTAGTATTTACGGCTCTGCCTTCGCCAAGCTCTGTCTCGGCATTCCAGCTGGCGCCCAAGCCCATTTCTTTTTTATACTCTTCATATAATTCCGCCATCAATTTTGACAAAACGCTATCGGCATTAACAACATTTTTCAGCCCCAAATCATCTTTCGCCTCGCGCCGGCCGATAAAATACTGGTGAGAATATAGCTTTTCCGTGAAATAATCCACGATAACGGCAATTTCATTATCAGTCATTCTTTTTTTATGGCTTCGGAGCAAACTTTTGGCAAGCATCCTGATCAGATTATGAATGCGATTGACGTTGCCAAGCGCCAAAGGATGAATTTGGGGATTGGACTCCGTGAATTTATTGAAAATTTTTGCCAGATCCGCGTCGCTTTTGATGCCGAATTTATTTTTCGCCAAATCAAAATAAGCCATCACATCTTCCACGGAAATAGGAATTTTGTTCTGAGGATTAACCGGATCCGCGGGATTAAAAACATTGGCGGTCGAAGGATCAATCGGCGATAATTCCGCCAAATCTGTCATCACGATTTCATCGGCTCCCAAGGCGATCATCGTCGCCGCGCTATGGGATTTATAGGGAACCAAAACGGAAAAATTATCCGCGTATTCCCGGATCATCGAAACCAATCTCCATGGCACCATCGTATCTCCGCCTGAGCTATATAAAAATAAATCAATTTTCGGCACTTTTCCTATCTTCCTAAGCTGTCTGCTAAAAATCGGAATAACATCCATCGCCACCCTGGCATTCACCGGCCCCTGCCTGTCGCTGGTGACATAAGTTATCACTTTTGAATTTCTTGCTTTTTCGATTTGTTTGATTAAGTTTTGTGTTTGCATAAAAATAATTTTAAGTTAAAATTTTATTTTACTGATTTTTACTGCTAATTATATCAATAGCTTCTTCTGCGTCTAAAATTGCAACATCCATTAATGGTTCTGTTTTTCCAATATTATCATCATAATCACTTTTTGTTCTATAATTACGCGTTCTCTTTAAAAGTATCGCCAACCTACGATATTCGACAATACCATATTTATTAAACCATTCATTAAATTCCTTAGGTAAAATAGAATGATTTTTACCCGCCTCAACTCCGATTTTTTTCATATATCCAAATTTAATCTCAGCAAATTCTAAAGCAAGATGATAAACGGCATAATAAGCGCGGCTTATTGCCGTTCTATAGCAAGCTTCCTCAACTTGCACATCTTTTTTTATTGATACTTTTTGAAGATTTTTTGCCAATTTTAAATAATTTTCCCAATTAAAATCCATAGATCTATATAAATTTCAGATTCAAATTAAAAAAATTCATATCTTTATCAATAATTTTCATAAGCCAATTTTCATCAATTTTATTCATTTTTTTATGCGCGCTTTTAGCATCCAAATTGGTTTCAATGGTTAAAACCAATTCCCCTTCGGCATCTTCAACATCTAAATCAAAAATTAAGTCAAGAGATAAAGCCGATTGTCCAAAATATTTAAAAACAATATTGGGTGCCTCAAATAAATATTTTATTATACCGGCATGTTTTTCTAAAAAATTCTTTACTTCTTGCGTATTGCTAATTACACAGTTATTATTTCTTAAAAAAAATATTGTTTTTTCTATATCATCAGAAAAACTTTTTGTTATTTCAAATACATCCTTCGCTTCAATAAAACCAAGCCAAATACACGGAGATATTTCTCTAGGAGCGCCGCTTAAAATTTCAACATTATAATTAGGTTTTGTCTGTGTTAAAATAGACATAGTTTTAATCAAATAATTTTTTAGCCTTTTCTGTAAGGGCTGTTTCAAAAGTATTTTCAATATTTTTATGCGCAAGCGTAAGCCAATTGCTCGTATTATCGCTTTGCAATGCATTTGGTTGCGCTAAAAAATAATCCATGTCTAAAGCAAAAAATGGGTTTTCCCCCGCTGATACCGGCTTGTTAAGCAATTGCACTCGCATATTATCTCGGCCTTTTTCAAAAACAAAAATAATTGCCACAAAAAATGAAGCTAAATCTTGCGATAATCCGTTTCCTATATCCGGCTTTAAATTAAAATAATCTTTGATATCAAAAGTTTTATCGGGAATTTCAAAATTATTAATATATCTAAGCCCGATTCTTTGAATAAATTTTATTTTAATATTTTTTTTATAAGAAACAAACGCTAAATTTATCAGCTCATTGAATTTATCCCATGTTTCATAAGGTTTAAGCTTGTGAATAGACAATCTTCCTTTATCCAGCTGAATAAATGTTTTTTCGTCTTCGGAAAAAAATTGATCAAATTCCCCGAAGTTTTTTTTAAATTCTTCTTTATTTTCCTTCCTGTCCACACTAAACTCCATTTGATATGTTTGCCCTTTTTTCTTTTTGGGAAAATAATTTCTAATATCTTTAAATATTAAATCAACCGCTTGCGGACTTGGCGATTCTGCTAATTCAAATCTAAATTCGCAAACAGCTTCCGTAATTGGCGAATTTTTATATTGCTTGCTCATAATAATAGCTTATTTTTTATTCAGTATAGCCTATAATTAACCAATAATCAAGGCATAGTTTATCTAGCTTACAATCCCAAACCTTTTTGATTCAAATTATTTTCTCCATTTTTGACAGCATTGGCTTCTTTGTAATAATTTTTGACCAAGCCGTGGGGCATTTTACCTGTCGCTAGTGACATAAGTTATCACTTTTGAATTTCTTAATTTCTCGATTTCTTTGATTAGGTTTTGCGTGGGCATAAAATTGAAAATTATTTAATTTCATTAAATTAGAAAAAATTAAAACCAAATTACATTTAATCCCATTCTCTCAAATTCTTTTCTATTTCCTGTAATTATTGTATTAATGTTTAGCTTTTTAATGGTAGAAAAATGAAAACTATCGCCTGGCTTTGTATCAAATTCGTTTATTGCATGTAATGCCGTATCTATACTATCATTTTCTAAATTAACTATATTTATAAACTTTGACTGTATAATTTTATGAGTGCAATTTTGTAAATCATCTATAATCTGTTTATAAGAAAAATTTATTTCGTTAAAAAGTATTTTCAGATATATATATATATATATCAGTAATCTGTTAATTTTTCTAATAATTCGATAATTGCCTTTATGAAAATCATTGTATTCTTTCACTACTTGCCATAGCTCGTAGAAACAAAGCGGCGATATATACATTTCGCTTTTCTTCAATACAAGATTTGCCAATAATTTACGCGCGTTTGAAAAATCTTTATGCCCTTCAATAGAAAAAGAGGCCAAAAAGGCCGTATCTAAGAAGACTTTCTTGTTTTCCATTACGCCTAAATAATTACTCATATTCCAACTTTTCAATTCTATTATAGATGTTATCTATATCAACAAATTTTCCCAAATTAATAGTGCCGGATACATTTATTATGAATTTTTTCTGTTCGTATGAAAGTTGATTAAACAGCTTATCTCCTATATCCTTTTTGAGGATTAAAAATTTACTTTCCAATATTTGCTCTTTTTCGACAATTTTATCAATATCTTCAACTAATGAGTTTGAATTATTTTTAATTTCTACAGGAAAGGGGAAATTATATAAATTTTCCAATGTTATTGCCGCGCTCATATTTTCTTAATAACTTTTTTAAATTCCTCAAATTGTTCAGAAATCTGTTTTTTAAGCTGTTCGTTATCCGGCAATTTATTCACGCTGAAATGCGCGTTAAAATGGGCAACGAATTTTTTCTCTTTTCCCACCGGTTTAATTTCCAACATATAAGTAATATTATCTTTGTCAAAAAGTATATTTACGCCGGCGTTTTTTATATTTTCTATGCCGGCGATTTTTGATCCGACCAAATCGCTGATTTTAAAATTGTCATTTTCAGGAACCACAACCACGTCATAATTAAAACCGTAAGCGGCAAGTTTATTAACATTAACCATATTGCTGTCTATTATTTTTTTGAAATCGTCTAAAACTTTAGATTCTTCAGGCGGCGTCTCGCTTTTATCGTTTATTAAAACCCGCACCCCTTCAAATACAATTTCTTTTTTTAAATTTGGAAATATTAAAACTTTAAGTCCAGGAGCCTCGACAAATGTATGCAAATCTTTGTCTTTGTCGTTTGTTTTAAATAAATCAAATAACTCCTTCTGTGATATAAGAAGATGATTAAAAGGCTCTAGAAAGAGCGCCGTGATATTTATATTTTTTATAGCTTCTATTTTCATACTTTAAGAGTAGCATATTATTAGGAAATAATCAAGACATTTAGTCATTTAACCGTTTATTTAAAGCTAATTTCAACAAAAAACCCGCCGCGCTTCAAATTGAATCAGGACGGGTGGTCTTAGCTGATTTCAATATAGCACATAGTTAAAATAACTGTCAAACTAACAGTAGTTACTATTCTGTCATTGCTCGCCCTGTTAGATAATTTATATCAAATATGTACAAGTGAAATATATTACTATCTAACATGGCGAGGAGCCGAAGCGACGAAGCAATCTTAGTTCCATTACAATCATTTTTCTTTTACTCATCTTCATTATTTTTATTATTTTTATTATCAACCTCAAACGGAGCAAATTTATCTTTTAGCGCTTCTAAATTACTATCTATGGTAAATAAAGTATTTTGTATGTTTATTATGCCATTTTTTATTGTTAATAAAATTAAAATTATGATTACTATAGCTATCACTAGAATTATATCCATATTTTTAGTGATATTTTATTCCTTCATTAGTAAATTTGCTTTATCGTCAAATTCTTCTTCTGATAATCCGCTTCTAACTATTCTATCGTTAGTATGTTTCTCTTCGTTGGGGATTAATTCAATATTTGATTCGGCTAAATTTTGGTTACTAAAAACATTATAAATATTTTTGTATATCCAGTGCCTATAACTATTTTCTGAATAAACAAAGCTTACTAAACACACATTTAATTTTTGATTATAATGAAATTCCGAATCTTGAAATTCTATAATTAAACTATCTTTAGATTTAAAGAAGTCTTTCATAAAATTGTTTCCTTGCAGAGCACATTTTTCAATTTTTTCTTGTATTTCTTGTTGTCTTATTTGTTTATCTTTTTGCGGCAAAAAAATAACTAAATAATAAAATACCGAAAAACTTATTATTAAAATTCCAAATATTAAAGCATAAATTAATTTTTTGTCCATATTTTTAAAATTAATTATTTAATCCCAAAAAATAAATAAGTAACAATCGCGCCTATTATTGTACCAGTAGCACCAACAAGGACGTCCCTCAAAATAGATGATTTTTTATCTTTCAACCAACTTAAAACAGATCCTTTAAAAGCATTATTTGTAACGGAAGTTGCATTCAAAGAATTAGTTTCGGCATTCATTTTATTAAAATTTTGATTTTGAAACAAAAAATTATCAGGAATTTTACTTTTTTCCGTTTCGTGATTTTCTTTTTTATTAAAACAATTATTAATATTAATTTCTATTAAACTCATATCTTTAAACTAATTTATCCACTTACTCTTACTGCTAATTCTACCTCAAAATAAATTTTTAGCAAGGGCAAAACAAACCGCGAGATTGCTTCGTCTCCGCCAGCGGGCGAATTCTCGCAATGACAAAATTTAACTTTATAACTTTATAACTTTATAACTTCCCCACCCCCTTTTTAACCTTTAAGCAAGCGAAATAATAAGTTTTTTTTAAATAAATTGAGAGATTGCTTCGTCGCCTGCTGGCTTCTCGCAATGACAAAAAAATAGCGAAACGAAAAATGGGAAAAAACGTTTTATCCGCAAAAAAGTTATCCACAATTGACTTATTTAAAATTATACTATACAATTAAATTGTAATTG
Organism: Patescibacteria group bacterium; assembly: GCA_018896765.1. GTDB lineage: Bacteria > Patescibacteriota > Minisyncoccia > JAHIHE01 > JAHIHE01 > JAHILZ01. The sequence goes on from JAHILZ010000094.1 coordinate 18,775, forward strand.
ATTCGTCAATTACCCTGCTCGCGGATGCGAGTCCGAGATTCAAATCTCGCCCTAGAGGCGAGGTTTTTGTTTTATCACAACAATATCTTTTTTAATTTTTTGAGCGTTTATATTCAAATCCGCCTTATCTTTTAGCCAATGCGAAACGTAACCCGCGCTGATTAAGATAAACTTTTTACCTCTTCTTTTTAAAAATTCCGCCAAAGCGGCAAAATCCGCATCGCTTGAAAGCAAACAAAAAGTATCATATTTTTCCAAAAGCCTAATGGCATCCACGCAAACTTCTACATCAAAATTGCATTTGGGAATATAAATATATTGTCCGCGTAAATCTTCACATAACGACCGCGTATTATTTTTAAGTTCTGCATCGTTTTTTAAATAATGTTTTATTTTTTGAATCGGCTTAGTAATAGACTTATCAAAAAGCGATTTTGCTTTTATATTAAGATGAAGTGATTTATTGTTTTGAGGATCTAAGCCGAAATAAAACCGTTTATGCTCGGAAAATAATTTTAAAAAAAATGTAAGTTTATCTAAATCTACAATAAGTTTTTGTCCTGCCGACAAATTATTATCATCAAAATCTCGAGTGTCGCGCTCAAACCAATAATCAACATTCCCAAAATCAATAAAAGTATAAATTTCCCCAAATTTTTCTTTATCTATTCCCAAACTCTTCAATTTAAATTCGGACAAATTCATAAAAATTATATGTAACTTTTAAATCATCTTTATTAATTCTACCTCAAATGAAATTTTAAGCAAGAATAAAAATTAACCCATTCTATCCCCTTTTAAACCTTAAATCAAGCGGAAAAAAATGAATAAATCTATAACTGCAAAACCGGATAACTATAAAACTTGACAAGAAAAAAAGTTTATAATATAATACAATTACTAAACTTGAAGCGGATATTTCGCATGTCCGTTTCTTTTTTTTGCTATTTTTCTTGAAATCTAATAAATTTTTCCAAACGCGCAAAATCCCTAAAATTTCCTCCGGCAAACTACCGAATTTCCCGCGCCGTCCGCGAACCACGTGCTAAAATTATCAAAGATTTGAAGCGTCAATAAAAGCAAAAATTTTCATAAATTTATCTATGGCTTATCTTAATTCATTCTATCCCCTTTTAAAGCTTTAAGCAAGAGTAAAAATGATATATTTTACCCGCTTTTTATCCACAGCTCTTGACAAGCGAACGAGCGTGCGCTATACTAATAACATAGAATTTTGGCGAAGGCCTGCCCTTTTGGCAGAGATTGTCTCGCTACGCGAGATAGCCAAAATTCCTACATAATATCCTTTTCTTTTGAAAAGGGTTTTTTGTTTTCCAAGAACTAAACTTTTTTGATATAAGTTTTTTCTTCCGCCTTTTTAAAAATTTCTTTTTCTTCTTTCTTGCCCAAACTCGCCGCTCGCGCGCAACCCGCCCATCTATCGGCTAATCTAATCAGCGGATCGCTTTCATCTCTTGAGCTTCTTACAAATTCCAATTTAATATTGCGAACCCTTAAAGCATTGGTTAGCTCCGCGGCCTTCTTTTTATCAATCCCGTCTACATAAATAATGGCTTTATAATTTCCCCTTGCTTTATCTTGAATCGCTTTTTCCAAAGTTTCAAGCATCGGCAAAAAATATGGAATAGGTTTTTTATAATGGCCGAAGTAAACCTCTCCTTTTCCTATTTCTTTTTTAACAACCGATTGAAGATACAGAACATTTCTTTCTATCTGGGTTTTATGCCACTTTCTTTGCCCGATTTTTGTTTGAGATTCAACTTCTAAAAGCTGACTGCGCAATAAATTTTGTTCTTTATCGCTTACTACTGCCACTACAATAAAAAAATCGGAACCAACATCTTGCCCTGTTTCGTCAATATAACAATAAAGTTTTTGCTGACTGGGTTGTTTCATAATTCTAATTCATTCTATCCCCTTTTTAACCTTTAAGCAAGCAAAAACTGCCAAGCGCTTGACAAGGTACTAAGTTAGTAGTATCCTAACTATAGGATCCTCGGCCAGGAGTTTATACACTCCACATGGGCGGGGGATTTTTTTATTCAGGAGGAAAACAAGACATAAAATACTTTCTGCTGTGTTTTTTATCTTCCTTGATTTGCGCATAAAATAATTCCTTATCTTTGGTTAAACCGGCAAAACGATAAAGGATCTCATTTTTTTTATTTGGATTTTCCCTTGCACTCGGCTCATTTCTTGCGCTTTTAATAACTTCTATCGCCGCTTCAAAATATTTCAATCTTTTAAACCTTTCTTTGGGGCTTTTTTGATGCAAATGATCCCAAAAATAATCAAAAAACACTTTTTCCTTATTAAAATAGGCCGATCTGACGTAAGGCCTTCTTTTGGTTTTTTTCTTAATTTGATTGAATAAAAAATATGCGTGTTTTACCACTTCTCCATAGCTTGTGCCGGGAAGTTTTTTAATTTTTGTCTGAAAAGGAATCATAAAAAAAATAACTTAAACCTTGAACAAAAAAACTTCTAAATTTTATAATCTCGTCAGCACCTCTACCCCGTTTTTTGTAATCGCCACCGTATGCTCAAAATGAGCGGAGAGACTTTTGTCAACCGTAACAAATGTCCAGCCATCGGCAAACGTTTTAACTTTATAATCCCCCGCGTTCACCATCGGCTCAAAAGCCAAAACCATTCCTTCCTTTAATTCCAATCCCGCGCCTGGCCTGCCAAAATTGGGAATATCCGGCTCTTCGTGGATAAATTTTCCCACCCCGTGCCCCACCAAATCCCGCACCACCGAAAATCCATTTTTTTCCGCGTAAGATTGCGCTGCCCAGCCAATATCGCCCAAATGATTGCCGATTTTTGTTTCCCCGATTGCAAGCTCCAAAGATTTTTTCGTCACATCAATCAATTTCCGGGCAATTGGAGAAATTTTCCCCGCGCCAACCGTAATCGCCGCATCCGTAAAATAACCTTTGTACAAAACTCCCATATCCAAACTTACAATATCGCCCTCGCGCAAAACCCGATTCCCGGGAATTCCATGCACTACTTCTTCATTTATCGACACGCAAACGCTCGCCGGGTATCCCCCTTGCCCTTCGTGGTTAAAACATGGCTTATAATTTTTAAAGGCCGCGATTGCGCCATATTTAAAAACAAGCCGTTCGGCCAGCTTATCAAGTTCGATTGTTTTCATTCCCGGCTCCACCGCATTGCCCAATTCTTCCAATATTCGCGCCAAAATTTTCCCACCCTCGCGAATCAAAGCGATTTCTTGAGGAGTTTTAATATAAATCATAAAACAAATTAAAAATGTAAATATCAAAACAAAAAATGATAATCTAAAATTATAAAAATATTTTCTATAATTTTTAATTCTGAATTTCGAATTTCGAATGAATGAGCTAATAACTTAATTTTAAAACATTAAAAAATTAAAAATTCAATCAAAATTCAAAATTGGAAATTCAAAATTTAAAAAATATTACTTCTTAAAATAATCCCCTATCTTCCTCACAATCTCCTTATGCGTTTCTACTACGCTTTGCTCGCCATTCACTTCGATTAAAATTCCTTTTTTCTTAAAAAATTTCAAAGTTTGAGCCACTTGAATTTTAAAATAGGCCAATCTATTTTTTATCAATTTCGGCGTATCATCAGCGCGCTTAATAATTTTTCCTCCGCAAATTTTGCAAAATTTTTTAGGCGGCGCGTCCAAAGTATATACTTTTTTGCACTTTGCGCAAATATATCTTTTTTCCAGGCGCTTCAAAACCTCGCGATTGGAAACTTTTAAAAAAATAACAAGGGGGATGCCCCTGCCGCTTTCTTGAAACCACTTCAACGCAAGCTTTGCCTCGCCAAGCATCCTCGGCTGGCCGCTAAAAATCAATACGCGGCTGATTGGCCGCGAAAAAATTTGCATTTTCATCCAATCCCGAATTATATCGGTTGGCGCCAAATTTCCCTTATTCATCTTTTCCGCCACCCTCTTGCTTTCCTTGCTTTTTGAAGACAATATTTTTCTTAAATATTCCCCGCCGTCAAGCATTTTGAGATTGAATTTCCGCGCCAAAAGTTCGGCTTGAGTGCCTTTTCCCGAGCCGGAAGGACCGAGGATGATTAGGTTATTTATCTTACTTTGGTCTTCTTTTTTAACTAAATATTTTTTCGCCACTGTCGTTATAAATTAAT
>JAHILZ010000095.1 GCA_018896765.1 Patescibacteria group bacterium
AGATTTCCTTAATTGTATAGTTGCCTTTTATTGTTTCAAGCATATAGGCAATTATACAATTAAATAAGTTTTTAAGAAACTAATCTCGGCTGACGCGATAGCGTATGTGCCGAAGGATTAATTTATTTTTAATTAATTTTAAATTAAATTAATTTATGCTTAAAATTGATTCAAAAAATGCTTTAAGAATCTTGATAATAGGTTTAGGAGTATTGCTGGTGATTATTGCTATAGGAATTGTCAGTTCAAGAGTCGCGAGCCAAGATAAAAACATAAAGATTGAATATGCGATAAATGATGCGAACAGTACGACGGTTTTTGACGCTTTAAAAAAATATTCCGAGAATAAAAAAATTGATTTGAAATATAATAATAATTATTCCTATGGAGTTTTTGTCGAAAGCATTGCCGGAGTAAAGAATGGCGATGATGGAAAATATTGGCAGTATTATGTCAACGATAAATTAGGCGAGGTGGCGGCGGACAAAAAAGAAGTGAAAGCGGGGGATAAGGTGGAGTGGAGATTTGAAGATGTGTCGGGGTTTTGAAATGACAAATGACAAATGACAAATGACATATCAATGCCAAATGACCAAATTCTAAATTTAATTTTTTGACATTTGGATTTTGAATTTGAATTGACATTTGAGCTTTGGAATTTGGATTTAAATAATTTACCTATGCTTGCAGAATCCTTTAGCAAATCAAAAATAATTAGCGGAATCGGACTAATTGTTATTGGTATTCTCGGCCGTTTTTTTCTTATAAATTACGTCGGTATTCCCAATTTTGAAATTATCACGGCGCTTACCTTGGTTAGCGCTGTTTTTTTAGGCAGAGCGTGGGCGCTCGTTGTGCCGCTTTCGATTATAGCCATCACCGATGCGTTTATCGGCAATAATTCGGTTATGATTTTCACATGGAGCGCGTTCGCGATAATCGGGATTTTTGGAATGCTATTCAAAAAATATGAGTCACGGATTGTCATTGCGAGGAGCCGCCAGCAGGCGGCGACGAAGCAATCTCTGTTCTCGCATATAACGCGAAAGATTGCTTCGTTTCCTTTAGTTGCTCGCAATGACAGCAGGATAGTTATTGGTTTAACGGGAGTCGGCATTATTTCATCATTATTTTTCTTCCTCTACACTAATTTCGGCTGGTGGGTGATGAGTAATATGTATCCGCGCACTTTGGACGGATTAATCCAATGCTATATTATGGGCTTGCCGTTTTTCAAAAATAATTTGATTGGTAATTTGATTTTTGTCCCGATGGCGAGCGGGGTCGTGGTTTTAATTAACGACTTGCGATGTCGTAAATTTTATGGAAATTTATCATACTTTAAATAGAGGCGTGGATAAAAGGAAAATTTTTCTTGATAATCAAGATTATTTTCGCTTTGTCCACGATTTATTTGAATTCAATGATCAAGATAGAGTTAATACCACTTTTTATGCTTTTAATAAATCTAACGACATCGCAAGTCGTAATATTAAGAGAAAGCCCAGAAAATTATTGGTTGATGTTCTTGCTTTTTGTTTAATGCCGAATCATTACCATTTGTTGTTAATATCTTTGGTGGAAAATGGAATCTCGCGGTTTATGAAAAAGTTGAATATGGGATACGCGAAGTATTTTAATAAAAAAAATAAAAGAACGGGAGCGTTATTTGAAGGCAGGTATAAATCGATTTTGATTAAAAATGAATCCCATTTTACACACATACCTTTTTACATTCATTGCAATCCTTTGGATTTGATTGCGCCCGAATGGCGAGAAAGAAGATTGGAAGATTATGGCAAGGCGGAAGATTTTCTTAGATCATATCGCTGGAGCAGCAACATGGATTATTGCGGAGAGAAAAATTTTCCTTCTGTCACGAATAGGAATTTTTTATTGGAATATTTTGGCGGAGAAAACGGGTATAAAACTTCTTTGCAAAATTGGTTGAAAGAATTAAGTATGGAAAATTTTAAGGATATTGTTTTGGAATAATCTAACGACTTGTAACGACTTGCGATGTCGTAAATATTGATTGACTCAAACCAAATCAGGCAAGGAAATTTTGCTTAATGAAGGTGTAAATTTTGTTATTAAGCTTCGAGATTTTTCGATTCAGGAAGCTGAGAATTATATAGATCAATGCGGTGACGATGTTTTAAGTGTGGCAGGTGTGATCGATTATTCTAGCGCAAATGCAAAAAATTTAATTGATAGCGGTATAGCCATAAAAGTTGAACCGTTAAAATTAGAAGATAATAATAAGGAACAAATTTTAGTATCGCCGGAAATTTTGCCTAATTTGAAAGATTATTTTAAAGGCGCGCCGAAAGAGCTTATTGAAGAAATACTGAACAGACAAAAAGCTTTAAGCAAGATTTAGTTTTTGAAATATTTTTATTTGATTTTTTTCTAAATTTGCTATTTTGCCATTAAAAATATTTCTTTGTTTTTGTTATTTCAAAACCTATTGCGTTATCACTGCCATGGCAAATTAACGCAATAGGTTTATGTTTCGATGTTTATATTTTTTTGGGCGGGGATGATAAATTTGATTCATTAATTTAATTTGTTTTTTTTTCTAAATTTGCTATAATATTAAGTAAGATTAATTTTTACTTTTTTTGTATTTTAAATTGATAATGCAGGGTTGGCAATAGGCGGCGGTTAATTTAAATATTTTATTGACCACTTTCTACTTTCCACCCTCCACCTTCCACTTTCTACTTTCTACCTTCCAACTATGAATTTTAAAGCCATTACTTCCCAAAAAATCAAGGAAATGCTCGCAGACGGCCGGATTGCTGGCGGCGACGCGGCCGATATTCAGCCGGCAAGCATGGATTTAACCTTGACAGGCGAGGCGTATCGGATGCGCTGGACTTTTTTGCCTCAGAAAAATGAAAAAATCGCGGACATTGTGGAAATGGGCGCGCTTTACCCTTTTGATCTGAAAAATCCTCTCGAGCCCGGCGCGATATATTTGATAAGATTGAAAGAAACCATCGCGCTTCCCAAAAATGTTTTCGCTCTAACGAATAACAAAAGTTCCACCGGCAGGGTGAATCTTGAAACGCGAGTGGTGGCAAATGGCGTGCCGAGATTTGATCGGCTTCCGCTGGGCTATAAAGGCCCGCTATGGCTGGAAATTACTTCCAAGTCTTTTTTTATAAAACTGAACGAAGGCGATAAAGTAAATCAGGCAAGATTTTTTGAGATAACGGACGAAAAAAATATTTCATTGCGGGATATTTATTACGAGCATGAATTGCTTTACGATAAAGCGGGAAAATTTATTTCGGATAAAAATGCCTTGCATCGCGATAATGATAATTCGATAATTATGTCCATAGATTTGGCTTCAGATAAAGAAATAATCGGTTTTAAAGCTATTCACACCGGCGAGATCCTGGATTTTTCAAAAAAAGATTATCACGCTCCGGAAGATTTTTTTGAGCCGCTGAAATCTCCCCGCGACGGCAGGTTTCCGCTGAAATCAGGCGAGTTTTATATTCTTTCCACCAAAGAATTTATCAGGGTGCCGCCGAAATATTCCGTGGAAATGGCGGCGTATGATATCGGGAGCGGAGAATTTCGGAGCCACTACGCGGGATTTTTTGATCCGGGTTTCGGTTACGGCGCGCGAGGCGAAGTGCTGGGCACTCCGGCGGTGCTCGAAGTCAAGCCCTATGATAATAATTTTATTCTTCGCGACGGCCAGCCGATTTGCAAGATGATATTCGTGGAGGTTTCCGAAATTCCGGATTTGATTTACGGCGTCGGCGATCTTGGTTCGCACTATCAAAAACAGCGAGGGGCTTTTTTGAGCAAGCATTTTAAGAAATAAAATATCATCATGATAGATTTTTTAAATAATGAAAATGTTTTTATGCCTGTAATTTTAATATCGACAGGACTTAGTTTGCTGATTGGGGTTTATGCTTTTACCGTGGTGATGATCACAAAATATTATTTTAAAAAAGATAAAACATTTTTCAGAATATGTTACGAAAATATTAATAGTTTATTAAAAGTTTATATTTTAGCAGAGTGGATATTTTTTTTAGGAGCTTTTCTTGGTATTTTTTTTATGTATTATTCGATTAATAAATTAGCCGGTGATAACTTTACTTTAATTTTACTACTTTATTTTCTTATTTTTATTTTTGGAATTATTTTAGGTGCTTGTACACGGCTTGATGGTTTAGAATACATTGGGTTTCGTGCTCATTATACAACGGGAGGACCTTCTCTGAGGTTAGTATGGAAAAAAGAGCAAAGTACGGATAAATTTATTTATCATGGGTTTTTGTTGTCAAGTATTATTTTTTTTGTTTTAGGAATAATTTTATATTTATTTTTTTAAATGAAATATAGTTGAATTATGAATGAAAAAGAAACAAAAAAATGGCCGATCTATAAAGATACTTTGCTGATTTTGGGAAATCCAAAAAGCCAAGTAGCGGTTTGCGCGCTTTGGACAAAAAAAGAATTAGTGGCGGCTAATCTTGATCTTGATAAAATTTCCCTTATCGGCAATTTGTATTCTCCGAAAAAGGGAATCAGTTTTTTAATCAGGAATATTTTAGCGAATCCCAAAATTAGATATTTAGTTATTTGCGGCCTTGATAATTCCAAAAGCGGCCAGGCGCTGGCCGATCTGTTTCAAAACGGATTCAGGAAAAATAAAAAAAATTCCCATTGGGAAGCGATAAGCGAAATAGAAAATCGGATAGACATTGAAATCAGCGAACAAGCCCTGAAGTTCTTTTGTCAAGGGGTGAAATTGATTGATTTTAAAGGAAAAAACGACTATAGCGAGCTTAAAAAAATTATTGGCGGACTTGATCAAAATCTTCCCGCTTTTATTCCTGAGCCGATTTTTTTCCCGGAGCCGAGCAAGGAAGCGGTCAATCTTTTTCCTTCCGAAGCGACAAGCCATGTCGTGAGAGGCGGAAAAATCGCCGAAGTATGGCTGAAAATTCTGGACGAGATTTTGAGGTTCGGCGTGACGGACAGGACCGCGTATCAGAATCAGCAGAAAGAAATTATTGATATAATTTCCATAGTTTCCGAAGAAGACCCCGATAATTTATATATTCCGAATTGGCTGCCGAACAACAGAGATCATTTGAAAAATTATTTGCCGACAATTTTGACCGGTGTTTGTCCTATTGGCGCTTCTTATACTTATGGTTCGCGCATGAGAAGCTATTTCGGCGTGGATCAGGCGCAAAAAGTTATCGAGGAAATAAAAAAAGAAAAATATTCCAGGCGCGCGGTGATCAGTCTTTTGGATCCGAAAGTCGATTGCGACAGTAAAAATCCGCCTTGCCTCAATCATTGCTGGTTCAGAGTGCAAGCCGATAGGCTTTATTTGGTGGCGACAATAAGAAGCAATGATATGTTTGAAGCGTGGCCGGAAAACGCTTTCGGGCTTCGGATGCTTCAGGATTTGGTTTGGAAAGAGCTTCAAAAAAAATATTCGGAAATAAAGCTCGGGGATTTGGTGATTCATTCTCTTTCCGCCCATATTTATGACGACGCTTGGGAAGAGGCGAGGCAGGTTATAGAAAAGCATTACGCGGCCAATGTCAAGCACCCAAGAAATACTTTTGATTCGCGGGGGAATTTTATGATTAAAGTCAAGAATGGCGGAATTATTGTCGAGCATTATTCTTCCGATGAAAATCTTCTCGGTATTTATAAAGGGAAAAAAGCGATAACGATTTATCTTCAAATGTCGCGCGATAACGCCGCTTCCGTAATTTCGCACGCGCTGTATTTGGGAACGGAATTGCAAAAAGCGGAAATCGCGCTGGAAAATAATTTAAATTATACTCAAGACGAACCGCTTAACTGGAAAGTAGAAAGTGGAAAGTAGAAAGTGGTTGATTAAATTACCACCCTCTACCCTCTACCTACCAATCTCAATTCTATGCAAGGCAAATTTATAGTTTTTTACGGCATCAATAATCTCGGCAAAACCACGCAGGCGAAAATGCTGGCGGATTATTTGAATAAAAAAAATATTAAAGCGGAATATTTAAAATACGCGATTTACGATTTGGAGCCGGCCGGAAAATTGATAAATGAATATTTGAGAAGCGGCAATCCGAATAATTTCAGTCCGAGGGAATTTCAGCTTTTGCAATATATCAATAAAGTCAATTTTGAAAATATTCTTAAAGAAAAATTGAACAAAGGAATTAGTGTTATCGCGGAAGATTATTCAGGGACATCTATCGCGTGGGGCGCGGGCGCGGGGGTTGACAGGGCATTGCTTGAATACCTATATTCCTTTATTTATAAAGAAGATTTAGCGATTTTATTTGACGGAGAAAGATTTACCGGTTCTATAGAAAAAAATCATAAGCATGAAAATGACGCCGCGCTTACCGCGAGGGTCCGGCAAGTTCATTTGGAGCTTGCAAAAAAATATCATTGGAAAAAAATCAACGCCAATCAGCCGTTAGAAAAGGCGCAAGAGAATATTTTAAAGATTGTAAAAAATATATTTTTATAATTTTATCGCAATTAAAAAATTAGCGAAAAAATGATTTTTTTGATATAATAGAGTTATGAAATTTTTTTCAAGAAAAATTCTAAATCAAATTTTTAGATTTGTTTTTTTGGCAATTGTTTTTATTTTATTGCCGTTTTTTTCATACGCGGCGACTGCTCCTTTGTCCGGCTATGCCTGGAGTGAAAACGCGGGGTGGATAAGTTTTGCTCCGTCGGGAGGAGGAGTATTGCTTGACGATACAGGTGATTTTAGCGGATATGCGTGGGGTGAAAATATCGGCTGGGTGAGTTTTAATTGTTTAAACACCGCTTCATGCGCCACTTCAAATTTTAAAGTAAGCGTTCCTCTTGTTATGGGCGGCGTTTGTCCCGCTTGCCGTTCTTGCCCTGTTTGCGAAACGGTTTCCTGCCCTCTTTCCGACATTTTTCCGCCGGTTGTATCCGAAATTTCTATCGCGAGTATCAGCCAAAATTCGGCTCAAATCGCATGGAAAACAAATGAAAATGCTGATTCCATTGTTGAGTATGGGGTTGACACTTCTTATAAATTTTTAACCGGCAATCCCGGCGATATTTCGACAAAAGTGCTGCTCCACAACGTTGGTTTGAAAAATTTATTATACAATACGGCTTATTATTTTAAAATTATCTCGCGAGATTCTTCCGGCAATATTTTTACGAGCGCGGATCAGACTTTTAAAACTTTGCCGTCGGATGATCCCGATGATCCTGATGTTCCGGATATTCCCGATATTTCGGATGGTCCGGATAGTCAGGATGATTTGCAATTTACATTGCCCGAAGAAGCGATTGTCCAAAAAATAACAAGTTTTTCCGCCAGTATTTCTTGGCAAACCAATAAGCCGGCAAATAGTTTGGTGCGCGTTAAGCTGGAAAATGCTCCCGAAAGCGCTTGGCTGGAAATAGGGGATACCAGCGCTTATATTATTGACCATCTTGTGACATTGGCCGGACTTAAAGCCGATACTTTTTATCAGTATCGGGTTAAAAGTTCCAATAGTTCCGGCAGTACCGCTCTTTCCAAGATTAAAATTTTCAAAACCAAGCCGGCGCCGGTGATTTCAGATGTGCTGGTTTCCGATATTACGCTTGATTCGGCGGTTGTGTCTTGGAAAACCAACATTGCTTCCACCTCAGCCATAGATTATGGACTTTCCACGGAGTATGGGCTTTACGCAAGCGGAGGCAGTAAGGATTTTACGACAACGCACGAAATAAAATTGAAAAATCTTAAGAGCGGCGCTACTTATCATTTTAAAGTAAAAGGAAACGATGATAATGATAATTTGATTATTTCCGATAATTATTCTTTCAAAACTTACGCCTTGCCTTTGATTAATGAGTATAATGTTGAGGATATTAAAGATTCTTCCGTTGTTGTCAAATGGACATCGAATATCGACATTGATTCCCTTGTCATTTACAGCAATTTAAAAACCGGCGAGAGCAGAACTCAAGGCGATACAAAGCTTTCGCAAAGTCATAATTTAAAATTGGAAAATCTTGATTCTGGCGCGGATTATGTTATTAAAATCGAAGGGCGGGATATTTTTGGGAATGCGGCCAAAGGGCCGGAGATTAAAATAAAAACTCTTTTAGACGAAAACGCTCCGGAAATAACAAATGTCCGCACTTACGCGAATATGATGTCTGTCAAAGGTAAAGCGCAGATAGTGGTTGTTTGGAAAACAGACGAACAATCAACTTCTCAAGTGTTTTTATTTAACGTGGCCAATACCACGGATCCGGTGTATTCTTCCGCTTTTGATTCTAATTTAACCACCAATCATACCGTGATTATCACTGATCTAAATACGGATACTTCGTATCGATTGCGCATTGAAAGCGCGGATAAATCCGGCAATTCCGGATTATCCCAGGATTTCGCGGTATTAACTCCAAAAGAAAAAAAGTCAATCATTATGATGATAATAGAAAATCTTGAAAGAATATTCGGCTGGACAAAGAAATTAAATTTATAATCACTTGTTAAGGAATTTTAATTTGCTATTATTTGTCATTGCGAGCCCTGTACTCAGGGCGAAGCAATCTCGTTCTTAAGTTAAAAGTTCAAAGTGAAAAGTTAAAAGTCGAATTTAAAATTAAAAGTTTGCAAGGATTCAGCAACTTTAAACTTTTAGCTTTACCCTGTTAAA
>JAHILZ010000096.1 GCA_018896765.1 Patescibacteria group bacterium
CTCACGCATTCTTTCAATTTCGGCGGCAATTTTGCCGCTTTGATTTTTTCCACTTCCTTTTTAATTTTCTCCGGCGTAATTTCGCTTAAAATTTTTTCTGCTATCATAAATTTTTTCATTTAACGACTTGCGATGTCGTAAAATTATTTTCTTCCTGCCCCTATTATACCGCATATTTTAATAGAGATGTAGCTGAAAATAAAAAATTGACCGCCGGCGGTTTTGGTGGTAAAATGTGGGTATAAAATTAATTAATTCAAAAAAATTTATGAATCCAATTACTAATCCAAAAAATAAAAAAATTATTAAAATTTTGCTTATTTTTATCTTACTATCAGTTTCTTTTTTAGCTTGGATAAACGGCCTCTATCCTGTTTCCTCCTATACACCTCCGTCTATTGAGGCTGAAAGTATGAATGCTTGCGATAAAATCCAATCAAATGAATTCCGTGAATTATGCTTTCAGGAATTAAAAAATAAAAATATCGATATTGAAAAATATTCTTCCTTATTGGATAAATATAATATTATAATAGGACGGTGCGGAGGGTTCGGTTCTCCTGCATACTGTCTTTCAAGAGAAGATATAAATATATTCTTAAAAAATAAAAACGATTCGACTGTATGTAAAAACCTTTCCGCTGGTTCCGACTCTGATATTAGTAGAATGCCAAAATCTTATTGTCTCGCTTTAACAAAAAATCCGTATTTTTGCGGAAGAATACCTTTGGATGTTGCAGAATTTTCCAACACTGACTTACAAAGAAGGGAGTGTTATCTTGATATGGCAATTATTTGGAAAGATTCCGCCCTGTGTGAAAAATTAAGAGATAAAGAAAAAGATGTATGTTATTTAACATTCTCAAGCGCGAAAAATAATATTAAATAAAAAAAATCCGCTTACAAAAAAAGTAAACGGTAAATTTTATTATTTTATGGTAATATATTTATTTTACCAATAGTTTTCTCCAAATCCCATGTCTATCGTGCTTACCGAGGTAAGCGTAAATCTAGCATGAAACTGAATTTCTCTGGCTATCGATTCTCTTGAGCGCAGATTATACGGCCATTTCTTGCCGGTTATTCTTTCGTAATCAGAGATGGTGAAATACGCCAATGCATATGCTCCATCCCAATACAGCGCTGCGGATCCGCCACTGTAAGTCAAAAGGATACTTACTCCTTTTTCGCTATATGTGTTTGTACCGGAATATTTCCATGGATACACCTGTTTAATATACTCCGGATACGAACTGGTTGCTGCTACTGCAGGTTCTATTGTAATAGACACTAACAACAATCCCAGCAGTAAAATTACTGCACCATTTTTCAACAAATTTTCTAAATTACTCATTTCAACCTCTGCTGTACTTTTGTCTTTCTGCGTACGATTTCCTCCGTCATCTTTTGCGCATGTTTGCGCTTTTTTGTTTTAAAGAACTATTTTTTGTTACCTCCAATACTGACAATTATACCCCCCCCGTTCGTTTTTGTCAAGGAATTTTTAAAAAACAAAAAAATCGCCAATTTGGCGAAATGATTATTTTAATTTAATTTCAAATTTAATTTTTAATTTTTCTTCTCCAAAATCAAAGCATCTTTTAAATATCTTCCTGCAGTTAATCCTGCCGGCCCGGCGCCGATAATTATCGTTTCATAAATTTTTTCTTCTGCCATAAATTTAATTTTATTAATTTTATTTTACCATATTTCGCCAAGTTAGGCAAAAAATTGACCGCCGGCGGTTTAAGTGGTAAACTGGGGGTATTAAAAATTAAATAAACAAAATCTATGAATCCAATCACAAATCCAAAAAACAATAAATTTATCAGAATTATTTCTCTAATAGCCATCTCTATAGGTACATTTATCGTAATTGTGTTTTTAATTTCCAGTAAAGTTTTTCCTGACATTAGGTTTTTTGATTTACTTTTTGTTCCAGTGGAATTAAGAACACCCATAGACCATGAAAAATCTCTAGGTGTTGAAATAGATAATTTTTCTTTCTTAAAAGCAAGAAAACTGGATTCAATGATAACTGAATCTATAAAAGCGCAGCTGGAATACTATTCCACGGAAAAAGATGAGGACTTGGATAAGGTTAAAGATTTGTATCTGCCAGAGGCGTTTGAGAAATATAAGGAAGATGTAAAAAGAGAAAACATTACAGCTAAAGAAACTCAGAAATATTACAAGGATGAAAAAATTAAATTTGGTACTGGCATGCAAAGTTATGATAAAATAGGACGAATAAGATTTAGCTCACTTAGAACATATAAAGGCGTGCCGGACAGAATCGGAGTAATGAACCTCGTTGTATTTAAAGGTGGAAATATCAACAATTTAACCCAACTGTTTATTTTCAAAAATGTAAACGGCGAATGGAAAATTGAAAAACAAAGTGAAATGATTGAGTCTACAGGAATAGTAGAAGATTATTTAATTCAACAAATTAAGGATGGAAAATAAAAAAAAGGACATAAAAAATAAATGTCCTTAAGGTTTTATTTGCTATTTAGCGCGCAGCACTAAGCTTATTGGCTGTACTCATCTTTTAGATGAAGGACTCGGAATTTGTTATTTGGATAATCCCTCATCATCCTTGATACTGAATAGTCTCGTTGGTTATTGTTGTGATATGTTACTAACACATCATTACCGGTGACTCCAGTAATAAACATTGTATGGTCCCATGTTCCATCGCCTGTCCAGTCTATTTGCATAACATCGCCTGCTTGAAATCTCGTAGGACGAGCTGTAACTTCGCTACGAGAAGGAAATATTTCTGTTCCCCTTCCGGAGTTAACAACAAAATCCCTAAAGTTATTTACAAGTGTCCAAGAGTTGGAATAATCACGCGGAAACGCATTTCTGAAATACCACTGGTTTGTCGTCTGTTCGGGTCCTCTTTGAATCCACCAGCCGCCTAGATATAGTGTCTGTGATATAAAGTTGGTACAATCTACGCCACGCGTCATGAAATACCACGAACCTGGAACCCAAGAATATGCATTGTTTTTAGCATAATCTATTGCTCCTTGCCGATTATATGCAAATGCGCTTGCCGATCCTATACTGCCTGCTATTATGGCTATTGCCAGCATAGCAAGAACAAACTTCCTACTAAAGCTATTCATTATTTACACCTCGTTTCATTTAATACTGTGTCTGTTTGCGTTCAATTTATCCAATCATCTACGCGCTGTTTGCGCCTTTTTGTTTTAAAGAGCTATTTTTTGTTACCTCCAATACTGACAATTATACCCCCCCCCGTTCGTTTTTGTCAAGGAATTTTTAAAAAACAAAAAAATCGCCAATCTGGCGAAATGATTATATAAAATTGACTTTAAAAATTTAATTTTTAACTTTCTTATCCAAAATCAAAGCATCTTCCAAATACCTTCCTGCAGTCAACCCTGCCGGTCCCGCCCCGATAATTATCGTTTCATAGATTTTCTCGCCTGCCATATTTTTTAATTTAACGACTTGCGATGTCGTAAAATTATTTTTCGATTTTCTAAACTTATTTTATCTCTCCCTCTCAATGATAAAATCCGCGAGTTTGTTTAGCGCGTCGTTCCATTTATTTTGAGGAAGAAAACCCAGCTCTTTTTTCGCCTTCGCGGCAAAGCTTCTGCCGATTTTCATGCTTTTTTGATAACTATCGGTTTTTTTAATCAAATTTATTGCAACCTTAATCTCTTTATCATTAACTTTATCCTTGCATAACACTTTGCAAAAGATTGTTTTATCCATTCCCGACAACTCTCCCATGGCGGTTAAAATGACAATATTGCCTCTGCACCCTTGCATTATATCTTTACCGACTTTTTTACCTATTATTTTATCCTCGCCAAAAACATCCAATATATCATCCTTGATCTGTCCGGCCATTCCAATGCAAAAACCGAATTTTTTTAGATGCTCAATCTGACTTTTTTTTACGCCGGCGCACAAACCGCCAACCTCGCAGCAATTTTCAGTTAAAACAGCCGTTTTCTTGCCAATCATATTTAAATAATCCGCCAGCAAAACTTTTTTGTATCTATTTTGAACAATATAGATTTCCTCTTTCCGTTTTTTAATATCAAATAAATTATCCAAGATTTCTCCCTCAACTAAACTTTTCATAATTCTGGAAAAAACCTCGGAAATTTTAATTGGATTTTTTGAACGGTTGGCGGCTTGAAAAGTTGCCGCCGCGTAATCAATGCTTACGCATTCGGCGGTTGATCTTCCAAACTTAGCCCATAGAGTAGTCCTATTTCTTCTTGTTTTGCTATCATCAATTATATCATCGATAATCAAAGAATGATTGTGCAAAATCTCCAAACCGGCGGCGGGATATAAAACATCTTTTAACTTTCCGCCGCACATCAAACAGCTTAAAATCGCCAGCATCGGCCTTAATCTTTTGCCGCCGGATATAGCTTGATAATTAACGAGGTTTTTTATTTTTTTATCTACGCCCAAATCTAAAACTTCTATAATTTTACGATCCACCGCTTGCGCTATTTTCTCCGCAAAATTATCAATTTCTTTATTAACTTTGGCCATTTTAAAAAAAATTATAAATTAACCTCCAATTTCCTTCTTTTTTTCTTTTTTAACTATTTTAAAAAAGAACGCGCATACCGCGCGCGCTTTCCTGTAAATTAAAATCCGTAACTTTCACCGACAATGCAACACAATTCGCCTTAAACAGCGAGACTGGCGAAAAAATAACCATTACCGGCTTTATGGTGTCGATTATCTTCCTTAAAATCAAAATTGATTTTAGGTTATATTTTAGATTATATAAAGATATCATTTTTAAGCTATCTTAATTAACCTTGATTTCTTATGATTATATTATAACGTATAAACGCAAAAAAAGCAATAATTTGAACCTGAATATAAAATTTGACCCAAAAGTATCAAAATGCTACCATAAAGACGCTAATCCGATAAACTTTATTATGATTAAAGAAAAAATAAATTTTTATATTATAGTTGCTTTCGCCTCTATTCTGGGAATAATGACCGATTATTTCTTCTATGGAAAATCCATCGGCATTTCTTTTTTTATTTTTACGCTTTTGGCAATCGCCTTTTCTGTAATCGTAGCCCAAAGATTCGAGCAAAAATTAAGCAAAATCCAAATACTGCTTTTGCTTTCCGCTATAATACTGGCAGCTGGTGTATTTTTGCGCGCCAGCTTATTTCTGGAATTTTTCAATATTACCGGCGGCATATATCTGCTATTTTTGTTTTTCGCGTTATTTGCCGATGAAGATGTTTTAAACTTCCGCTTCCTGAAATATCTTACGGTCCCGTTGATACTGCTGTTTAAATCTTTAAGCGAGGCGGCAAAATCGATCGATAAATATACGCGCTCGCCGGCGGCAAGCGAAAATACCGGCTCAAAAGAATTTTGGAGCGTAATAAAAGGAGTTCTTCTTTCCTTGCCGATTTTAATAGTTTTAGGGCTGCTTTTATATTCGGCCGATTCTGTATTCCGAATTTATTTGGATAGATTGTCCCAAATTAAAATTGACTTAAGCTTAATCGCAAGAATATTGAAAATCCTGATTGTTTCTTGTTTTTTCATCGGCATTTTTCATAAAATTGCCGCTAGCGAAAAAATTAAAGCTTCGGAAGAAAAAAACCGGGAGAATAAATCTCTTCTTGGTTTTATCGAATCAGCGACAATCCTGGCTCTGGTGGAAATGCTATTCCTCTTTTTCATAGCCATACAATTCTTTTATCTTTTCGGCGGCAAAAACTATGTCTGGGGAATTGATGAATATATTACCTACTCCGAATACGCCAAAAGCGGATTCTACGAATTAATCATAGTTTCTGTTATTTCCCTTGCCCTGATTTACGCGATGGACAAATTAAGCAAAAAAGAAACCGTAAAACAAAAAAACATATTTAAACTTTTAAACGCGGCGCTTTTCATTGAAATATCAGTAATACTGTTTTCGGCTTTCACAAGACTTTCTGTCTATGTGGACGGATACGGCCTGACATTTTCAAGATTTCTGGCATTTGCTTTCCTATTTTGGATTTTTGGCATATTCACAACTTTCCTTTATAAAATATTAGCGGAGAAAAAAGACGGCGTTTTTCTTCTAATAAGCTTCCTATTCACAATCACGGTCTGGACAAGCATAAACATGTTAAATCCCGACGCGCTTATAGCCAAAACTAACATCGACAGGATTGCTCACGGCAAAAAACTTGATCCGTATTATTTCTCAAGCCTTTCCGAAGACGCCGTACCGGAAATAGTAAAGATATTCAAGCTGAATGTGAATGATGAAATTAAAGAAAAAATCGCGATGGATTTAGACCGAAAATATCTTTCCCATGATTATAATTGCGATATAATTCCCTACGAAAGGGAAACTTCCGATTATTATAGCTTCTCCCAATGCAAACCAACCTTGTTCAGCGAGAGAATCAAAACCATAGAAACAAAACCCCCGTGGCAATCCTTCAATTTATCAAAATTAAATGCCTTACAAGCTTTAAAAAACAATGCCGGCGAAATTGATAAATATGAAATTGGTTATTGGAAAAAGGCGGCGATAATGGAATGCGAAAACAGAGCGATGAATTGCGAAGCGGATTGCGCCAATAACGCGTGGCAGCCGATGAAAGAATGCAAAGATGCCTGCAGTCCGGATAGTTGCATAAAATTTGAACAAAATGTAAAGCTGCTCAAATGATTTAAAAAATTTAAATTATATATTTAAAACACCGATTCAATTGTCGGTGTTTTAAATAATTACACATGACACCTTTGATTTACCTAAATATTTATCATTATTTAGAAAAAGGTACCTGACCCCTTTTTAATTTCAATAATTTTAACTTAATAGCACCCTTAAATTTGTCGATATTATAATGTACCCGTATACTGGACAGTTGTATTTGGTGGATATGGTATAATAAAATCATATGAAAAAACAAACACCAAAACAGAAAGCATCAATTGTTTTAGCCGCCTTGCGAGGCGAAAAAGTATCAAAGCTGTCCAGCGATTATCAAGTCCATCCAAATCAAATTAACAGATGGAAAAAGACCGCAGAAGATGAATTGGAAAATATTTTTGCTGATAACCGCCGAAAGGAAAATAAATCAAAGGACGGAACAATAGATGAATTATATAAATTAGTCGGACAGCGAGAAATGGAAATCTCGTGGCTGAAAAAAAAATACAAACTTGAACTACCTGGAGAGATTGGCTTTGATAAATAAAGATTGTTTGGATATTTCTCTCTTGCGCCAAGCCGAGCTTCTCGATATTTCCCGTTCCAGCATTTACTACAATCCGATTGTCAGCGAAACAGATATTCGAGCGATGAATGCCATTGATAAAATTTATACTAATTGTCCTTTTTACGGTCATCGCAGAATAAAACCTGAACTAAAAGATGAATATGGAATTGAAATCGGCAAGAAAAAAATAATCGCTCTGATGAAAAAGATGGGGCTGGCGGCGATTTATCCGCAAAAGAAAATCAGCTTGAGCGATCCGAACAAAGACCATCGGAAATTCCCTTATTTGCTGCGAGATACGCCAATCTTGCGCCCCAACCACGTTTGGGGAACTGACATAACTTATATCAGGATGAGAGACGGTTTCGCTTATCTCGCCGCCATCCTTGATTTGAATTTCAGCGAGGCGGACGCGGGCCTGCGGGATTATTTTAAATTCTATAACGAGAAGCGCCGACACCAATCGCTGGACTACAAAACTCCCGCTGCTATATATTTAAAAAAATGATTGAAAAAACGAACTCCTATAATCGCCTCTAAGGCCTTTAAAATATTTTCTTTGATGCTTGATGCCTCTTAACTCTAAAATTTC
>JAHILZ010000003.1 GCA_018896765.1 Patescibacteria group bacterium
AGTGGTGATGGGTTCAAAAATCAGCCGCGCCACTCTTCACAATGAAGACGAGATTCGCCGTTTGGGGCTGAAAATCGGCGATACGGTGATTATACAAAAAGCCGGCGATGTGATACCGGAGGTGGTAAAAGTTTTGCCGAACTTGCGAACTGGCAAAGAAAAAGATTTCAGGATGCCTAAAAAATGCCTTGTTTGCGGGAGTTCTATTGTTAGGCATGAAGGCGAGGTGGCGGCATATTGCGCCAATAAAAAATGTTACGCTCAGGACTTGCGGCGGTTGATACATTTTGCCGGCAAGAAAGCTTTTAATATTGAAGGAATGGGGAAAAAAATCGTTCAGCGGTTTGTGGACGAGAAATTGATTTTCAGCGCGGCAGATATTTTTGAGCTGACTAAAGATGATATTTCGGTTTTAGCCCGCTTTGGAGAAAAATCAGCGGATAATCTTATTAACGCGATAGCAAAATCAAAAACTATATTTTTAAGCAAGTTTTTTTTCGCTTTAGGAATTCATCATGCCGGCGAAGAAATGAGTTATGATTTATCGCTTTATTTTAAAAATTTAGAAAATATTCAAAAAGCAACCGTCGAAGATTTAACAAAATCCCGCGATGTCGGCCCTGTAGTGGCGGAAAGCGTTTATAAATTTTTCCGCGGCGCCGGAAATATAAAATTGATTAATGATTTAAAAAAAGCCGGAGTTAAAATTATTCCGGACAAAGCGCCGGAAGGAAAATTAGCGGGAAAATCTTTTGTGGTAACCGGAACTTTGGAATCAATGAGTAGGGAAGAAGCGCATGATAAAATTAGGGCTTTGGGCGGCAATGTTGGAAGCGCTGTTTCCGCCAAAACTTCTTATGTGGTAGCGGGCGAAAATCCCGGAAGTAAATATGATAGGGCGAAGAAGCTGGGAGTGAAAATTTTAAGCGAAAAAGATTTTTTGGAGATGATAATAGGGCGTTAATAAGTCTAAAGGCTAAATTTGAAATGAATATTTTTTAAATCCCAAATCCCAATGACCAATGACCAACCAAGCCCCAAGTCAAAAAACCCCAAGCAGAAATACGACCTTGAAGAGAGAACAGCTGAATTTGCCGAGCGTATTATAGATTTTTCCAAGAAAGTTCCTCAGAATCAAATAACTAAACCTTTGATAAATCAGATAGTCAGATCCGGAACCAGTATCGGAGCTAATTACAGCGAAGCGGATGAAGCTAATTCCAAAAAAGACTTTATAAACAAAATCGCCATTGCTAAAAAAGAAACCAAGGAAACTAAATATTGGCTGAGAATAATTGCTTACACGCTGCCTGAATTAAAAGATGATGCTAGAAAAATATGGAAAGAAGCCCAAGAATTGAATCTTATTTTAGCAGCAATAATCCGCAATTCCAATAATAAAAAATAATTGGGATTTGGGGTTTATGATTTGGTTGGGCATTGGGATTTGGGAATTGTGATTTAAAAGATATAATTTTTTTCATTTAGGATTTCATTTTAAATTTAAAATTTAGACTTTAGCCTTACAACAGAGCTTGTGGATAACTTTTATATTACCTATTTCCCGTTTTCGTGCTATAATAACGATAAGTAAATTTAACAAATTTTTGAAGGGAGGTGAAAGAATGAAAATTTTAAATAGAAAAGGTTTCACTTTGATCGAACTCTTAGTGGTTATCGCGATTATCGGCATCTTGTCGTCAGTGGTATTGGTATCTTTAAACAGCGCGAGAGCTAAAGCTAATGCGGCCAAAGTTAGGGCGGATGCCAGTCAGATGCTATTGGCGTATGAAATGGCGCAAAGCGATGGCGCTACTTTGACAGAAGGCGCGGCGACAGTTGTTGGTCCCGCTTGTCCTATAGCCGCCAGCGATACTATTGCAGCAGGCGCCACCGTTTATATTAAATTGCCATGCATGCCATCGGGTTATACATCAACGATTGCTAACGGGCTCAATACTGTTACTTATTCTATTATTGTAACCGGATTTAGCGATACTGGGATTTTTACTTGTACCGGAGGAGCTTGCTCTTGCAGTACGGGAACTCTTTGTCAAAAGTAATGATTCGACAAAATTTTATTTGTCGACAAATAAAAATAAGCCCCTTTAATTATTTAAGGGGATTATTTTTATTATTTTGATTTTTGTGGTATAATATTATAAAGTTATAAAGTTGAAAGTTTTAATTTTGAAAGGAGGTGAAAGAATGAAAATTTTAAATAAAAAAGGCGAAGTCCTGAGTTTATCGAAGGGTTTTACTTTAATCGAACTTTTGGTGGTTATCGCCATTATTGGCATTTTGTCGTCAGTGGTATTGGTATCTTTAAACAGCGCGAGAGCTAAAGCCAATGCGGCCAAAGCCACCGGTGATTTAAGTCAAATGATGAAAGCGATGGAGATGGCGGATTCTGACGGAACAACTGTTTCTACTAATTTTGCGGTAACGATTGCGGCCAATACATGTCCCGCAGCGCCTAATAATACCATTACCGGCGACAATGGCACGGTTTATATTATCTTGCCTTGCGCGCCAACAAATATCGAATATACGGTAGTTAACGGAAACGATCTTGATGCCTATAGTTTTAGCGCCACTTTTCCCGATATAGGCGTTTTTACTTGCGCGGAGGGAGCGTGTTCTTGCAATGACGGATCTTTATGCAAGCAATAAAGCGACATTTTATTTGTCGGCAAATAAAAATAAGCCCCCTTAATTATTTAAGGGGGTTTATTTATTTTTCAGATGGTTAGATTTGTGATATGATATAGACAAGAAT
>JAHILZ010000011.1 GCA_018896765.1 Patescibacteria group bacterium
AAAATAATGCTCCCACAAAACTCGATACCAAAATAAGGGGTATATCAAATGTAGTCATAAGATCTCCTTTATGTTATTTTTCTTTTGAAACTGTCATCTAACGTATCGGCATCATCCGAAGTTTTTGTGTAGCGATAGCGGAACAAAAATTTGGGAGAAGGAATTTTTCTTACCTTGAATTATATAAATGTGAAAAATTCTTGAACCGGATATGCCGTGTTAGGGGATGTTTGAAAAATAATTTTATGACAAACTTTTAATCATAATATCAAGGATTTCATTTATCTTATCAATATCTTCTTGTGTAGAAAATTTTGAAAAATCTCTTTTTGCCACATAATCCATATATTCACGCCCTTTTTGTATTGCCGCAGGATCGGAAAGAATGCCCTCATCGATTAAGTTTGAAATATCATATTTTACACCAGCGAAAAGATTCCCTCGACATTTATAGCGATGATAATTTTCATCCCCAGGCATTAATCTGTGAGGCGGCAATTCATCAATATATCCATGACGATATTCAACGAACTTTACGAGGCATTCTTTCTTGAGTTCCTCTCTATCGGATTTTTCAAAATTTTCGGGTGGTTTTTCCATTGTCATAAAATTATTTTTCAAATTTCGTCTAACTCGTTATTATACGATATAATTTCGTATAATACACCAAAACTTTATGTATTCCATCAAATTTATCCGCTTTCCACCCTTAAACAAAAATTTATAATCTTTTTCTGTCTTCCGGTTTTAATAAATAATTTTCACCGATTGAAACTTTTTTCCCGCTTTTTTTCTCCAAATCTTTTCGCGCCTTGCCAGCCACAGTTCCGCCCTCTTGAGCGACAAACTTATTTTCATCAAAACCTTGGGCGTTTTTATTCTTGGCGATTTCCGTAAAGACCCTCTGTGTTAGCGCAATCGTTTTCGTATTTTTTTCCATCAGAATCCTCCAGCTTCAGTCCGTGATAAAATGTCACGACCTCGCTTACTTCTTCCGTAAGTCTTTGTTTCAACTTTCTCCAATATGCCCCTTCATCAACGCTTTCAGCAAGTACACCGACAATATCCGCCACCGAAAACCACCATTCGTCATTATAAATAATCTTACGAATTTCTTTCCTTTGAAAAATAGCGATTTTTACGGGTGGATTTTCTAATGTCATAAATTAGAATAAAAAATTATTCAATATTGACTTTCGACTTTACGGACTTTATAAACCTTACGGACTTTCTTACACAACTTTCGGCATTATGATATATAAATAATTTGCATTGGCGTCTTCCGGCTTTAATACCGCCGGAGCGCTCGAAGTGTTTATGCCAAAAATTACTTTTTCGCTAAAAATCACGCTCAGTCCTTCCAAAAGCTGTTTGTGATTGAAAATAATCTCAATATCTTCGCCTGTTTCTTTTTTGTTTCCGCCCTCCTTTTCTTTTATTTTTATCCGCGCTTTGATTTTTGCTTCATTAGAGCCAATCTGCTCGGATTCGGATTTAATTATTATTAAAGAGTTGGCAATATCGGTCTTAAAAGACACATTCATTAATTGAGTATCGGAGAATAAGCCGGCAATTCTAATTAAATTAATAAGAGGCTTTGTTTCAAGCGCGACTTCCATCTCAAAAGCTTGCGGAATAATCTGCTTATAGTCGGGATATTTGCTGTCGATTAAGCGAGAAATCAAATTAATTCCGTCCATTGAAAAAAGAATTTGATTGGCTGAAATAGTAATTTCAGTATATGCGGCATTGTCTAAAACCCTGATTAATTCTTGAGCGGTATTTTTTGGCAAAATTACCGAAACATTTTCCCCTTGTTCAAAATCGCCCTTAACCAAAGGAATAACTTTTTCCGCCAAGCGATGGCTGTCGGTTGCGGCTATTGTCAAAGCTTTATTGGTAAAATCAAAAAATAAATAAATTCCGCTCAATTCAGGGCGAACTTCGCTGACGGCAGATGCCATAATGGTCGACAAAAGAGCGTTTTTAAAATCTATGTTTTTTACTTTTCCCACGGGTTTTTCGTTTAATTTAGGAATAATTGGAAATTCTCTCGCATCCATTCCTTTAATATTAGAAGTAATTTCGTCTAAAAAAATATTCAATACATTATTTTCGTTCGTTTTAAAATTTATTTTTTTATTCGGCAGTTTGGCAATGTATGAAGAAAGAACTCTCGCCGGAATAGTGGACGATCCCTCTTTTTCAATTTTCGCGCCGATCCAATAACTAACCCCGATCTCTAAATTAGTGGCTGAAATTTTCAGTCTGCTGTTGTCTGTTTCTAAAAGCACGTTCGATAAAATAGGAAGGGTGGTATTTTTGGTAATTATTTTTTCTACCGCTAAAAGAGCTTTGTTTAAATTTTCTTGAGTACAGATAAATTCCATAAGTTTGTTTTATAAAATAATATATTATGAGTTAATTTATATATATAAATTAATATTACTACTATTAAGAAGGATAATTTGGGGGAAAAGCGCCGAAAAGCTTGGCTGTGAAAGAAATAAGAATAATAGAGAATGTGGATAGTTGATAATAAACGAAGGGGGAATTTGGGGATAAAAAAAGAGTAAAATTTATTTAACAGCTTTCTGTTTTTTTATTCAGAAATTAATAAGAATTTATTCACTTTTTCTACACCGCTTTTAAAAGAAAATTCACGGTTATTAACAAGTTATTCTATGAGAAAATTTCATTGATTGTAAATTCTTTGCTTAATTAAAATTATTTCTTGCTCGATGTTTTTATCCAAAGAAATATCTTCCTGGATTTTATTAACAGCGTGCATGACGGTGGTATGATCTTTTTTCCCCAGGACTTCTCCTATTGAAGAAAACGAGGTATTAATTTCCGAGCGCATCAGGTACATGGCTATTTGGCGCGGCTTGACAATTTCTTGTTTTCGGCTGCGCGCCGATAATTCCTCGGAGTTTATGTTATAAAATTCCGAAACAATTTTAATAATTTCTTTAGTGGTGGTTGATTTTCGGTAAGAAGCGGAAATAACATCGGCTAAAACGCTCTCTACTTCCTTCAGGGTTATGGTTTTAGCGCTGAATTCGGTTAAAGCCTGGACGCGTTTTAAAGCGCCTTCCAGCTCCCTGATATTTTTTTGGATATTGGCGGCGATATAGTTTAAAACGTCAGGAGAGATATTTAAATTTTTCTCCTGGACCTTTGCTTTTAGAATAGCCATTCTCGTTTCAAAATCGGGAATACCGACATCAGCGATCATTCCTCCTTCAAAGCGGGAGCGCAATCGTTCTTCCAAGGTGGGAATCGCTTTTGGGGGCCGGTCGCTGGAAAGAACGATCTGCTTGTTTTTTTGGTATAAAGCGTTAAAAATATGGAAAAATTCTTCTTGAGTTTTTTCTTTTCCCGATAAAAATTGGATGTCGTCGATAATAAGGACGTCAAACTTCGCGTATCGCAACTTAAATTTATCAACGGTTTTATCGCGGATAGAACTGATTAGCTCCGAGGCGAATTTTTCTGAAGTCGTGTAGCAAATTTTTTTATCAGGATCATCTTCCACCGCTTTGTTGCCGATTGCCTGCAATAAGTGCGTTTTTCCCAAACCGACGCTTCCGTAAATAAAAAGCGGATTATAATTTGTTCCCAAGTTTCTGGTAACGGCGACGCAAGCGGCGTGAGCCAGTTCATTATGGCTTCCAACTATAAAAGATTCAAAAGTATAGCGCGGATTTAGATTTGTTTCAGATTCTATAAAAGCGCGATTTGGTTCGGCTGTTTTATTTCGCGGCTTTTCCAGCTTTTGCTCTTCATTATTTTTTGGATTGGTTTTTGGCTTATTCTTTGTTTCCGAAAATTCATTTATCGGATTCGAAATCGCGGCGCCGATGGCATATTTTACGCTTTTTATTTCACCCGTAATATCTTGAATGGATTTCAAAATAAATTTATGGTATTTGTTTTCAAGCCATTCTTTTGTAAAACCGTTTGGCACGCCGATTACCACCTCGTTGGAGTTATGGGATATAATGGAAGTATTTTTAAGCCAAGTTGTAAAACTAGCCTTGCTAAGAATTAATTCCAGTTGTCCTAATACTGCTTGCCAAAGCTCTTGGTTATTCATGGTCTTAAATTCAAAAATTAAAAACTTGTTGCTTGCGCGCTAAGCAAAGAAAAAAATAAACCATTATTAAGTTTTTTCATTATAGCACATTAGAAAAAGATAGAAAAGAAGCAAAAAAGCGCGACATTGTTTATAAGCTGTGGATGAATTGTGGAAAAGATAGATTGTGTGATTAAATTTATGATAACGCATTAAGAAAAAATTGTCCACAGTAAAAAATAATTTCCGCGCAAAAAAAAGAAGGGCTCGGATTGAAATTCGGCTTTCTAGGAAGATTATTCTTCCTCAAAAACACTTTTCAATCGTCGTTGCCCTTAAATTTGGGTGGAGAAAAGATCGTGCAGTCTATAAGAACTTTATTTTACATTAAGTAAGAGTTTAGTTTTTCAGACTTTATAACTTTATAAACTTTCAACTTTATAACTCATTTCTATGCGCAAAGAACTAAAAAAACTGGGATTATCAGACAGGGAAATTGAAATATATCTTTTTGGGTTGGGCGCGGGACCGACAACCGCGCAAAACATTGCCAATGCCACAAAAATAAAACGGCCCACTGTTTATGTGGATTTGGAGCGCTTAAAACAAATAGGGCTAGTCAATCAAAGCTTTAAAGGAAAGAAAAAATTATACGAAATGGCGCCTCCGGAAAAACTTTTGAGAGTAATAGAAAAAGAGAAAGAGGAAATGGAAGAAAAAGAAGAGGGAATAAAAAATATTATTACTAATTTGAAAGCCATTGCCAATAAAGCGGAGTTTGCTTCGGATGTCCGAATATTTGAAGGGTTTGAGGCTATTGAGGAAATTGTAGGCGAGTTTGCCAAAACAAAAAGCCCGACTTACGCGATCAGCTCCGGAGCTTATTTGGAAAAAGCAAAATGGGCTAATTTTATGAAGAATATCGCGAGCGTTAGAGAAAGGCATAAAAACAAAATTTACATTATCACAGATCTGCATCCTTTGGAAATCAAGCTTTATTTGATGGAAGACCTTGACGCCAGAGAATATAGATTTTTGCCTCTTGGAATTAAGCTTCCTTCTATGATGTTTATGTGCGAAGATAAAATCGCTTTGATTTCCCTGAAAGAGCCATACAGCTCTATTTTAATTAAAAATCGAACCATCGCCGAAACGGAAAAATTTATGTTTGATGTAATCTGGCAAAGCTTGGAAAGGAAAAATCTGCCTGACATTAAGGCGATAGAGGAAGCGAGGAAGGTTCAGCTGAAATGATTTTTAAAAAGTTTTTAAAAATACGGTATGATAGTCTAGACTATCATACCGTATTTGATTTTGGCTAAAACTAATTTTATTTTTTATTCCGCGATTAAATTCATAATAATTTTTACCATCACATCTTTTTCTTCCGGCTTGCTTTCCGCGACAAGAAGCGCCAGCGCGGTCAAAGCATTGTCATTGATTTTCTTCTCGCCGGATTTTTTGTAAAGATAACCGTTTCTATCCAGAAAATATACAAACAAAAACGAGCCGATGCGCTTATTGCCGTCGGAAAAAGAATGATCTTTGATAATTAAATATAACAAGTGCGAAGCTTTGTTTTCAATAGTCGGATATAATTCCTTGTTGTCGAATGTTTGATAAAGATTTTTTACGATAGTTTCCAGCGCGCCCTGCCTTTCCTGCCCGAACAAATCTCCGGCTTCTTTTTTATTTATAAGCTCCGTTTTTATTTTTCCGATAATTTTCAGAGATTTTTTGTAGTCCAAAATAAATTTAGTTTTTCCACCTTTTATTTCTTCTATTTTCCCATTGTCATATTCGCTAAGCAAAGTCAAAGTTTTAGCATAGCTTGAAAGCAAATTTAAAATTTCCTGCGACCGATCGCGAAGCATTGATTTTTGAGACTTGTCTTGCAGGAAGGAGATTGCGGTCTGTAATTCTTTAAATTTTTCCTGAGCTTCCAGCAATCGTTTTTCATTTATAGCATAACCTTTGACTAAATAATCCTTTAAAGTTTTGGTCGCCCAAATACGAAAATCTGTAGCTCTTTTGGAGCTTACTCTGTAACCAATCGAGATAATCATATCAAGGTTGTAAAACTCAATCTCTCTTTCAATATTTCTTCCGCCTTCTTTTTGAACTGTTGCAATTTTTGCAACAGTTGATTTTTCTTTTAATTCCCCTTCTTCGTAGATATTTTTTATATGTCTGGATACACCGGACTTATCAATACCAAAAAGATCGGCTATTTGGTTTAGTGTAAGCCAAATCGTTTCGTTTTCCAATCGCACATCAATTCGAATATCGCCCTTTGACGCTTCGTAAATAATGATTGAATTGTTTTTAGTTTTATTTTTCGCCATAACTTTTTGGTTTATTGATCCAATCTTACCTTAAAACTTGATTAAAATCAAATAAAAAAATTACATAAAAGGTTTTCCGCGCAAAAAAAGAAGGATGCTTGGGTTGAAAATTGGTTTTTGGGGAAGATAAAAAACATTTTAATTTTTCAAAGCGGCGAATGCGCATATGAGTATGTTGACAATATGCTTAAAAATTGGTAAAGTGAATTAGTGATTGATCGCATAAATAATTAGAGAAATTAACAAATAATCATGAAACCAACTTATCAGCCAAAAAAGAGAAAAAGAATCAAGACCCATGGTTTTAAAAAAAGAATGGCAACTCCGGGCGGGCGAAAAGTGCTGGCAAAGAGAAGGCAAAAAGGAAGAAAGAAATTAACGGCGCAAAGAAAGTTATAAAGTTATAAAGTTATAAAGTTATAAAGTCGAAATTTTTTGCTTTATGAACTTTAAAACTTGATGAACTTGATGAACTGGGTTTGTATGCTGTCTAAAAATTATCGCTTAAGATTAAAAAATGATTTCGATAGGCTTTTTAAGGAAGGCAAGTTTGCCGGCCATGCATTTTTAACTTTAGGCTTTGCTAAAAATAATCTGAATAATTCAAGGTTTGCCGTTATTGTAGCAAAAAAAGTAAGCAAAAAAGCGGTTAAAAGGAATTCAATAAAAAGAAAAATAGTGGAAATTATTAGGTTGGATTTGCAGCAGATTAAACCCGGTTTTGATTTAGTTTTTATTGCTAAGCCTGAAATTCAGGGAAAGAAATATAAGGAAATCAAAGCAGCCGTGTCAGGTCTTCTTAAAAGAGCAAGGTTTATCGAATAGAATTTGACCCGCGTTTTTTGTTTCGTAAAATAGCTTTATTTGCTTTTATTTAAAGGGTTTTATAGGGAGTTAGGCAAAAAGCTAAGGAATAAAAAAGGCGGGATAAATATTATTAAGGCGCGCAAATATGCTGAAAAAAACTCTTCTCGTGTTTATTAAAATTTATCAGAAAACAATTTCGCCGGACCACGGCTCGACTTCGCTCGCCGCAGGCGGTATTTTTGGTTTTTTGCCAAGCGGAGGCGCTTGCCGATTTTATCCTACTTGTTCGGAATACGCTCATCAAGCGATTGAAAAAAAAGGTTCTTTGAAAGGGTTAATATTGGCGGCGCATAGAATTATCCGCTGCCATCCTTTTAATAAAGGAGGATACGATCCTGTGGAATAAGCAATATTAACATATTAACATATTAACATATTAACATATTAACATATTAACATAGATAAGATTCAAGATGTTAAATGTTCGAATGCTAAAATGATTTTCATGTCTTTAACATCAATCTTTGATTTTTTGTTTTACGAGCCAATTTTAAAAGCTTTGACGATTATTCAAAGCATTATTCCCGGCCATGATTTTGGATGGGCGGTAATTATTTTGACGATATTAATTCGTATTTTACTTTGGCCTCTTGCTTCTAAGTCGATTAAATCCCAGAAGGCTCTGCAAGAGCTTCAGCCGGAAATGAGCGCGATAAAAGAAAAATTCAAAGATCAAAAAGAAAAGCAGGCGCAGGCAATGATGGAGCTTTATAAAAACAAGAAGATTAACCCAGTGTCCGGGTGTTTGCCGGTTTTGATTCAATTTCCTATTCTTATCGCTCTTTATTACGCGCTTATGGAAGGCCTTGCGGCGCACGACATCAATACAAATTTTATGTTTTTGGGAATTCTGGATTTAACCCAAAAAAGCATTGTTTTAGCGATTTTAACGGGAATTTTGCAGTATTATCAGACAAAAATGATAATGGTAACGAAAAAAGAAGTAAAAGAAGTAAAAGAGAAAGCTATTCAAATTAAAAAGACCGATTCGCCGGGAGATTTTTCACAAATAATGAACAAGCAAATGCTTTATGTAATGCCATTTGTTATGGCTTTTGTGGCTTTTTCCCTTCCTGCCGGCATTGCTTTATATTTAGCAATAACTACCGCTTTTTCTATTGTTCAGCAGCATTGGACAATGAAAAAGCCTAATTAAAATAAAGTAAAATTATGGATGAAATATTAAAAGAAAAAATTATTACAGCTATTAAAACCGTTATTAATTTTGTGGATTCGCGGCATGAAGTAGCTTGCGAGGAATTATCTGAGAATTTTTATATTTTTACCATTAAAACCGCCGAATCTTCCTTGCTCATCGGCCGTGAAGGGGTCAATGTCGGTTCCATTGAGCATTTAATAAAAATGTTGTTAAGAAAAGACGCGCTGAATGCTCCTACTTTTATAATTGATATTAATAATTATCGGCGAGTGAAAATAGAAAGGCTTAGGCAAATCGCCAAAAGCGCCGCTTTAAGAGTGGGCTGGCAAGGAAAGTCTGAAACATTAAGCCCGATGAGCGCTTTAGAGCGAAGGATAATTCACATGGAATTATCGAATAGTCCGTTGGTTGAAACAAAAAGCGTTGGCGAAGATCCTAACAGATCGGTTATCATTAATCCCCTGAATCAAAAAGATAGCAAAAAGAATATTAATATTGATGAAATTATTAATTCATAGCTTGAAGGTGGAAGGTAGAAAGTGGAAGGTGGATATAATTTTAATAATACTGCTTTCTATTGTCCATTTTTTCACTTTTTGTGGTTACCGTCCGTCAAAAAATTGCTTATAATGCCGCTTTTTCGAGTATCGCGCGAGTAATTGATGGGGTGCTGGCGCTGATTGTTACCGCTTACCTTACGCGATATCTGGGACCGAGCGGCTTTGGGAATTATATTATTGTTTT
This sequence comes from Patescibacteria group bacterium, assembly GCA_018896765.1. Taxonomy (GTDB): domain Bacteria; phylum Patescibacteriota; class Minisyncoccia; order JAHIHE01; family JAHIHE01; genus JAHILZ01. The sequence continues at coordinate 9,194 of JAHILZ010000011.1, forward strand.
TACATTCTGGTATATTTTTACTGTTTTAGCGGATTTGGGATTATACCAAATCACCGTCAGAGAAATTTCTCAAAATAAAGAAAAAGAGCCGGAAATTGTCAACAATGCTTTTACGCTTAGACTAAGCGCCACAGTCTTAGTTTTTTTTATTGGAATTTTATCGCTTTTTTTTCTGCCTTATTCTCATGAGTTAAAATTGGGCTTGATTTTGGGGGCAGTGGGTTTTTGGGCTTTGTCCGGCGGGCAAGTGTTAGTCGGGGTATTTCAAAAAAACTTAAGGATTGACAAAATCGCGATAGCGGAAATTGCGGGGAGAATAGTTCAGCTTTTACTTACGTTATATGTTATTGAAAAAGATTTGGGATTTTTAAATGTTATCGCGGTGTTTTCCGCCTCAGCGCTGATTAATTTAACCGTTATTTGTTTTTTTGCCAATAAATTTGTCGCTCTGCGATTGGCGTTCGATATGGCTGTCTGGAAAAGAATGATCAAGGAAGGATGGCCATTGGCTGTCGCGGCAATTTTCGTGATGGTTTATTTTCGCTTGAACGCGATTATATTATCTTTAATGAAAGGAGAAGAAGCCGTCGGTGTTTTTGGGGTGGGGTATAAAATTTTGGAAAACTTAATTTTTTTCCCGACGATGTTTGTCGGCTTGGTAATGCCGATTATGAGCCAGACGGCAAAAAATGATTTGGCAAGGTTTAAGGAGGTCATACAAAAAACTTTTAACGCCCTGATCGTTTTTTTAATTCCTATGGTCGCTTTTACCGTTATTCTAAGCGATAAAATTGTTTACGCGATCGGGGGGGAAAACTTTTCCCAGTCAGCAGGAGTGCTTAATATTTTAATTTTCGCGGCCGCTTTGATTTTTTTGGGAACTTTATGGAGCAATGCTATTATCGCGCTTGGCGCGCAGCGGCAATTGGCTAAAGTTTATTTTTTTGGAGCCGTAGTGAGTATAATCGCCAACATATCATTAATCCATTTTTTTTCGTATGACGGGGCGGCTTGGGCGACATTGCTTACGGAATTCTTGGTGACGGCGATGATGGCGCTTTATTTGCGGCAAATAATCGCTTACGCGCCTTCCGCAAAAAAATTGTCGAAGGTAATCATCGCGACTCTTGCCGCTTCTTTGCTGATTATATTTATCGGCAATAAGGTTATTTTCAGCTCCCCTTTCATCGCGCTGGGCGCGCTTCTTTCGGCAGGCGGCATTTTTTATTTCTTGGCGCTTTTTTTGCTTAACGGATTTAATATTAAAGAAATAGGGTCGTTTTTAAAAAAGTAAATTCGGGTTTGCCGCGAATGGCGGGATATTTTGTCGTTAAGGAATTTCAATATTGTTATTTTTGTCATTGCGAGCCCTGTACTCAGGGCGCGGCAATCTCGTTCTTAAGTTAAAAGTTCAAAGTGAAAAGTTAAAAGTCGAATTTAAAATTAAAATTAAAAGTTTGTAAGGATTCAGCAACTTTAAACTTTTAGCTTTACCCTGTTAAATTTGCCTCGCAACTATTTAACAAGGCGCAACTT
>JAHILZ010000012.1 GCA_018896765.1 Patescibacteria group bacterium
AACTTTGAACCTTATTTAGTTAAAAGCGCAAAATTAAAAGTCGCAATTCAAAATAAAAGTTTTGAAATTCAATATAAAAACTTTGGACTTTAAACTGTAATTTTGAACTTTTCACTTTGAACTTTTAACTTGAGTGGCTTATGCCGAATTCGGCAATACGCGGGGATTGCGGCGGAAAATGGGATTGGTGTTTTATAATAAAATAAATCACAAATAAAATTCAGGCTGAATAACGCATTCTTGGCTGCCGATAACCGCCGATATCGTAGTTACGGTTATAATTGAATACTAGATTGAAAGGCGCGTGAAATTTCCGCTGCGCCCGGTAGTCCGTAGAAATTTGGTCATTTGGTATTGACACTAATGTCATAAAAGTATATACTAATGATACATATATATGTAGTTTTAGTAAGAATATTAAAATATGAAAAAAAGAATTATTTTTGATAAATTACTTGCCGAAAAAAGCTCTAAAAAAGCATCAATAATTATTGGTCCACGGCAAGTCGGGAAAACAACGATCTTGAAAGAATTGCATAACGCGCTGGGCGGACTGTTCTTTGATATTGATATTTTTTCCGATTATAACAAAGTTTCAAATTACGAAAACGCGATTAATACATTCAAAATCAACGGGTATAAAGAAAATCAAAAAGACGCATTTTATATTTTTCTGGATGAATTTCAGCGCTATGCGGAAATAGCAAAAACGATAAAATCGCTCTATGATCACAACGGCAACATTAAAGTATTCGCCACAGGATCATCCGCGCTGGGCATAAAAAGTTCCATACAGGAAAGCTTGGCGGGCAGAAAAAATATTACCTATATGTATCCTCTGGATTTTGCGGAATTTCTCTATTTCAAAAATCGCTCCGATATCGCGGATCAAATAGCAAGGCTTCCTCAGATAAAATCCGGCGATTATTTTGCTTCAATGGACAAAGAAACATATTCTCTTTTGAATGAATTTATTGTTTATGGAGGCTATCCGGAAGTGGCGTTGGCGGAAAGTGTCGAGGAAAAGCAAAAAGCGCTTAATTCAATCTTTGACCTGTATATAAAAAAAGATTTTGCCGAATACGCTAAAACCGAAAAATTGCGCAGCGCCGATAAATTGATGCGGCTTTTGGCGATCAATAACGGGCAAGCGGCAAACTGCGCGAACTACGCTTCAATAGCCGGAATTGACGCGAGAACCGTAAGCAATTATTTGACCATACTTGAAGAAACATTTATTATCGTGGCGCTCCGCCCGTATTTTAGGAATAAAAACAAAGAAATTTCCAAGCTTTCCAAAATATATTTTCTGGACAATGGCATGCGCAACTTTTTTTCCGGAGGATTTTCGGATTTGTCATCCAGAGCCGACGCGGGATTTTTATTTGAAGGGTTTTATATTTCAGAGCTGATAAAAAAAGCCGTTGATCCGGAAAGAATAAAATATTATCGCGCGAAAAGCGGAGAAGAAATAGACATTATACTTGATCTTCCCGACGCGCTTGTTCCGATTGAAATTAAATTTAAAAAAGAATTAGGATTGCGCGATATCTCGACGATTAAAAGATTTGTGGAAAAGAATTTATTGAAAAAGGGTTTTGTCATTGCAATCGGAGAATTAAGGGAAATTGGAAAAATTGAAGTGGTAGACTGTTTTAGAAATGTGGTTTAGCAAAAATCGGCAAACCAAGTCGCCGGCTCCCGAATGTTTTTCCCTCCGCGTAAAATTTATTTACCCACCCCGTCTGTTGATACAGCCACCCCCTGCCTACCGGACAGGCAGGCTCCCGAGAGGGGATTACAAATAAAATTCTCAATGAATTTTGAATTTAGTTTAGACGATTCATACAATTCAGATACAATAAAATTGACATCTCTACCAGTTAATGCTACATTTAATGGTATTACCATACTAATTAATGTAAAAATATGAAAAAAGAGCTTATATTAAAAGAAATAAATCGACAGAATCCGCATTGGGATGAGAAAAATTCTAATTTGCCGGATAGCAATCGCTATAAACGGTATCTTTTTGACGAGATTATCGTTTATCTGCCGTATCGGCAAATTCTTTCAATTGTTGGTTTGCGGCGCGTCGGCAAAACCGTATTGTTAAATCAGATAATTGATCACTTAATTAAGCGCGAAAAAATCAGCCGCAAGAATATTTTGTTTTTAAGCTTTGACGAGGCGTTGCTTTCAAAAGCGATCAAACTGGAAAATTATCTTGACGGCTATTTTGAGAATTTTTTGGAAAATAAAAAAGAGCGAATTTATATTTTTTTGGACGAGATTCAGTATGCTTTTCAATGGCAGCATATTCTAAAAAGATATTATGACGCTAATCATAATTTGAAATTTATCATATCCGGATCATCTTCTTTGTTTTTGCAAAAAAAATCCACGGAAAGCTTGGCGGGCAGAATTTATGAATTCAAATTAAATACTCTGAGTTTTCCCGAGTATTTGGATTTGATTCCGGCGAACGAGAATTTGATTAAAGAATATAAAGATGTTATTTTTGATTTGAAAAAATTTGATCTGGACGGTATTGCCGGGAAAAAAATAAAAATTGAAAATTTTTTGGCGCGATTCGGCGAAGAGATGGCTGTTCTTTTCGAAAAGTTTTTATCCTCAGGCCATTTTCCAGAGATTGTTTCCGAGCAGAATGAAGAGGTTGTGAGAAAATATATTAAAGAGTCGGTCTATAGGAAAACCATTGAATTTGACATTCCAAAAATATTCGGCATTGAAAAAGTCGATGAATTGAAGTTTTTGTTTGAAATATTCATTCACGAAACCGGCAACGCGCTGGAATTGCAGAATATCGCGAGTGAAGCGGAAATTGACAAGAAAACTTTGAACAAGTATTTGGAGTATTTTCAATCAAGTTTGCTTTTGAATGTCGCGTACAATTATACCAAGTCTTTTCGCAAGAGCCGCCGGCAGCTCAAGAAAATTTATGTCGCCAGCGCAAACTTTTATTTTTTGGAAAAAAATTCGGATGCCGTGATTAGGGCGCAAATTATCGGCCATTTGGCTGAAACGCACACTTATAATTTATTGAACAAAAATTTTGAATATCTTTCTTTTTTGAGAAAACGCGGCAAGGAAATAGATTTTGTCGCAACAAATAATCTGCTTGATCAAAAAAGTTTGAAATTGATTGAAGTAAAATACCGCGAGAATATGGACAGGGAAAAATTTGATTTTATTGAATCGGTCGCCAAGAAGAAAAAAATTGAAAAGTATGTCGTGTTTTCAAAAAAACAATTTGCCATTGAGGGTAAAAAAGTTATCCTGCCGTTATTTTTAGCTTATTAAGGTTTATTGTAACAAAATAATTCCGGCATGGAAATGGCTGATGGAGTGATAGGCAGGAATTATTTACAAAATTAAAATTAAAATACTTTATCAAGAGCAAAGCCAATCCTAGAGGCTAATCCTCTAGGATTGGCTCTAATGAAAATCAATTTAACAATTTAACAATTTAAAATCAAACCTATGCTCAAAAAAATCATCAGTTTTATCAAATACAACACTTTCACGGCTATAATTGCCACGGTCGCTTTTGTCGCGGTGGCGTCGGCGGTGGCGTCAAACGAGGGCGTAAAAAATAAAATAATCGGCGAGGAAATCGTGGAAAAAAGCGGCGTGGACAATTCCGCGCTTTTGGCGGCGGATCT
>JAHILZ010000013.1 GCA_018896765.1 Patescibacteria group bacterium
CCGCCTGAGCACGCAGCCTTTCCTTTACATTATAAAGCACCCGCGAAAAAATTCTGCCCGGCAGCATATGAACATGTTTTAAAAGAAATTCCAATTCAATGTCGCGTAAATTCTTTATTCCCCACACGTATAAGCGCAATCCTTTCACGCCGACTTCACACTCTTCGATCCTTTCCGCGCAGATTTTTTGCGGCTCAATTATTTTTTCGCCGGAATCGCAGATTGCCAGCGAGTATTTACTGCAGTCCAGAGAAATTGTTCTATGTTCTTTTGTCCGCAGATCCATAATAAACAACCTGTTTTCTTTCCCGAACTGAATTGTGTAGTGATGTGCCTGATTTGAAATTTTACCAATTACATTTAATTCATTGCGCCGTACAATATTCAATAGATTTTCATCGCTGATTTTCAGCACTTTTCTTGACAGGCTCTCCAGCACCATTCTTTGCGGTTTTATTATTCTTCTGAAGCTAATTATATCGTGCTTGACTATGGCTATTTCATTGACCATTTTTCTTTCGTTTCCCCTGAAAATTTGTTCTTCTATATCGCTGATATGGTCGTCAATGTGGTCGAGCATCGGCAGCCTCGTGTCTATAAGTTTGTCAAGAATTCTGAAAACCAGCTCAATGGCGCTGTTTTTTATGTAATAGTTTTTCGCCGTTTCGTCGGTTTTGCATTTTTCAAAGACTTTTTTCAATTCCGGCAAAAGTCCGTTATGGCTTGTGATTAAGACATTTTCAAACAAAATTATATCCAATTCGGCGGAAATTGTTTTTCTCTCCTTGCGGTCAAAAACAGGAAAGTGAATCACGACAAAAAGATAATTTTTATATTCTTCAACCTTGGGCCTTTTGATATTCGGTATGTATTCTTTTAAAATAGACGGGCAGATATTAAAATCACTCTTGAGAAATTCAACATCGTTTTTTTGAGGATTAGTAATATTTATCCAATTTATTTCGCCGTTTTTTATTTCTTGACGCATAGGTTTTGAATAATGAATTATGAATCATGATAATATTATTATACAACACATAAGTCAAAAGTCAAAAGTTTATAAAGTTCGTAAAGTTTATAAATTTGAAAGTTCATAAAATCAAATGACTTTATGAACTTTATAACTTTATAAACTTTCAACTCATATCTCTTGACGGCTGATGAAAAACGGCTATAATGTAATTAGCACTCTCGTAGCGTTAGTGCCAAATTTGTCATTGAGAGGAGACCATCAGGGCGACGAAGCAATCTCGGAACTATGCACGCTAAAATAGCTATTATAATATTGAATTATGCGATACTAAATTTGGGATTGCCGCGGGCTAATCGCCCTCGCAATGACAAGTTTATTTTATTAAGAGAGAAGCAAATTATTTTAAATAATATGCAAGAAAGGCAGGAATTAATTTTGGGTTCAATCATCAAGGAATATGTTGACTTGGCGATTCCCGTCGGTTCGTCTTTGCTTTTTGAAAAATATGATTTTGGCGTAAGTCCGGCGACGATCAGAGCCGAGATGCTGGAACTTGAAAACGAAGGATATTTATACCAGCCTCACACATCCTCCGGCAGAATTCCCACGGACAAAGGATTCAGATATTTTGTCGACGAGCTGATGCGGGAAAAAAAATTGACCAAAAGAGAGCAGAATTCTTTGCAAGTTGAGCTTTTGAAATTGAAAGCGCAGAACAAAATGCTCGCCAGAACGACGGCAAAACTTCTTTCGTCAATGTCGGGAAATCTGGCAGTAAGCGGGATTATTGACTCGGATGATTTTTATAAATCGGGAATCCAGAATTTATTGAGCCAGCCGGAGTTCGGAAACTTGGACAGCGTTTGCAAAATTGCGGAAGTGTTTGACTATCTTGACGAAAGCATTGACGCTCTTTCAAAAGAGCTTAAAAATAAATCAGAAGTGGAAGTTTTTATCGGAAAAGAAAGTCCTATCAACAAAACAGACGACTGTAGCATAGTCGTTTCCAAATACAACCTCAAAAGCGGAGAAGAAGGGCTGCTCGCAATCATCGGCCCGAAACGAATGAAATATTCCCATAATGTGTCGCTGATTGATTATTTGAAAAAGTTGCTGAGGGAGGAGTGACAATATTAAGTATGCAGTATTAAGTATTAAGGGGTTTTTAGACTTTGATATTTGAAAATTTAGTTGGCTCCACTCTCCCGAATGGAGCCCATTGTGAAGTCCGTAAAGTTATCTTGTCAGCACAAAACGCTCCAGCCAGGAGACTGGAGTGAACAAAGGAAATTTGATTTTATAATAAAAAATATTTGAACTTTGAAATTATCAATCAAAAAATCCTATTCATATAGAATAAGATTTTCTGAAGTGGACCCGGCGGGACTTGCACCCGCTTCGTCAGATGTCAAAGCTGACATGCTAACTCGTTGCAACACGGGCCCGAGTCCACAAAATTATTTTACAACAAAAAAAGCCCTTTTGCAAGAACTCTTTTTGTTGACATCTGACTTTATAGCCCGTAATGCAACTGGCTATCAGCTTTGACTACATAATAGCATATCATTGGCTTGTGTCAAGGAGCAAGCGTGTGGATAACTTATTTTTTGAGGGCAAAATAAAAAAAGAGGAATTTTCCTCATTTTATAAGAAAAAATGCGTTGATTTTTTCTTTGAAGTCTTTTCTGGTGTAAATGCACTAGTGTCGCGTTAAAAGTCCAGTGGAAATAAGCGTTTCTGGGTTTGGTCTTCAAAACTTTGTAGATCAAACTCGGAAAGCAGCGTATTTATAGGGATTTTCTCAAAAAGCGACACTGATAAAATTTGTAGAATTTCGTATAAATTTCTTTCAATATTCATTTGTTTTTTCATTATCGCTACAATTAAAAAAGCTGATATGGCGATACAGATTTGTGTTTTTACCGCGTTTCTGGAAGTGCCCCAAAATGTATTAATATGCAAATGCTGTTTCATCCATTTGAAAAATAATTCAATTTGCCAGCGATGTTTGTAAAGGTCGGCGATTACTGCCGCATCCAGATCAAAGTTATTCGTTAAATAAACATAGCATTTATCAGTTTTTTTATCATAATATTTTACGCGTCTTAATTTCTCGGGATAATGTTTGCTGGAACGAAAGCTTTTCAATTTAACTATCTGATCACATCTTAGTCCTGTTGATTTGTCTATCTCTCTTGAATACATTCTGATTATAGAAATATTTCTCTTGGCTCGGATGATAAAAAAAGATTTTTGTTTATGTATTTGATAGAGTCTTTCAAAATCATAGTAGCCGCGATCCATAATATAGTAAGCGCCGATTTCAAATTCTATAAAATCAAGAAAATTCACATCATGCGTTTTTGCCTCTGTTATCAGGAAAAATGAAGGAACATTACCTCTCAAATCTAACTGCGTGTGAATTTTAACGGCAGAATGCCCTTTTTCAAAATTAGCCCACTTAAACAAATTCAAACACATTTCAATTATCGTTGAGTCAATCGCGTAAACCGCTCCTTCCATTTCTATTTTAAAATCATTATCATCAAGATAAAGTTTGCGAGTTTTTTCAATCAATAATTTGGTCAAGTCTTGGTAAATTCTAAAATCTCGCTTTTCATTAGCGCGAGCTAATGTTGATAAAATTAGTTTGTTCGTTTTAAAACCGGTGTGGTACAATAAATTTGAATGAGCATTAAGGCAAAGAACTATTCCGCGCAAACTTTGAGTATTGGCAAGCTGCCCAAATATCATTGCAAGCAGTTGATCGCGGCAATCTAAATTGCGCATTCGTTTATTGCCTTTATAAAATTTTACAAACTGATCAAATTCGCGACGAGGAATAAAATCAATAATTTGAGAAAAAATATATTTACCTTGAAACATAGACATTCTTATTAAAAAGTTAATAAGAATATCTTAACAGAATTCAAGTCGTGTACAAAGAAAAAACACCGACTCTTGTTTATCATTAGCTAAATTTCAAGGAGCGAAATGTGGGTTAACGCGACACTGGTGCTTGGCAAGTAATACTCATAGCAACATCTATAATCAAGGCTTAGACCTTGAAAATATTAATAATACTAAATTATTTAATACAATTGCAATAACGAATAACACGAATAGAAGAAACAGTTATATAACTAATGTTGATAATTGGAAATTAAAAATGCCAAATCTTCGAGTAGTGTCTGTTACATATCTGACTTGGTCGTCAATATATAACACTGATAGATGCGATGCAGCAGGTAAAGATTTGCCGGAATGTTGGAACCCCTCGGTTTTTAAGCAAATCGAATGGGCAAATTCAGTAAATCAGCCTATAAGAATTTTTGAATTAAGCAGGACAAGTTTTTCTGCCAAAAACAAATGGCCATCAGAGTCAATACCAGGAGCTACTGCCGCCGCTAAAATTAAGAATATTTGGAGTAGCTCATCCGTTTCCTCTCTCACTTTTACCCCTTCCTCTTTCGTCACCTATACTTCTTCTCAAAATATCTCAATCAGCACTTCAACTTCCGGCGCCGCTATTCATTACACATTAAACAACACAGATCCAACTGAAACATCTCAAATCTACTCAACCCCAATCACCATTTCTTCCACCACCACCTTCAAAGCCAAAGCATTTAAAACAGGACTGGAACCCAGCAACATAGCCACAGCAAAATATACTATCTGCATAGAGCCTGA
>JAHILZ010000014.1 GCA_018896765.1 Patescibacteria group bacterium
GTTCAAGTCGGAAAAGCTGTAATTATTTATCATGGGTAGATTTTTCGTGGATATTTTATGAAAAAGGCGCTATGTCATTTCTGAGGAATCACATTAACCCGCTAAACAAATTATAGCGCAAAAATCAGCAGGTATGACATTATCATATGGCTGCGACATGGCAATTTAGAAATGTGTCAAGGCAATTTAGAAATGTTGACAAATATCCACAAAAAGATTAATGTAAGTTATTAAACAGAATAAAAAATTCTGTTTATGTCCATTAACAATTAATAACCAAGCTAAAGGAGGCGCCAAGTTATGATTAGATCAATAGCAGAGATTAGAACACGGTGTTTATCAATCCTTGAAGACAAGAACATTGTTTCTCTTGTCATGGCGAGCAGCAGTCCAACCGCAGCATACGAAATGGTATTTGCAGAAACAAAAAATGTGTCAAAAGCAAAGGCTGGCAGATGGCTAGCGGTATTGCGCAGAGACTATCTTGAAGAATACCAAAAATTAATTCCAACCATACTTAGCCACGCCAATAATGGCAAGGCGCAGAAAGACAAGGAGGCAGGCTATGAAAACAATTTATGTAAATGACCTATTATTAGAAAATCAAACGGAAAAAGATATTGTTTTAAGTGGCTGGCTTTCCAGCCGCAGGCATATCGGTAAAGTGATATTCCTTGATATTTCTGACTCTACTTATGGAAAGGGCTTGAAATCACAACCGGCGCACAGAGAGAACACAATGTGGACAAGCTAATAAGCCAAGCGAAAGAGCATGGTTTTAGCATTGAACCACTGCGTCATTATTTTAACTTTTTTCGCTATGGCTGTCCGTCACATGGAGGTTGCGGAGTCGGCTTGACGCGATTGTTAATGGTAATGCTTGACCGCCAAAATGTGAGAGAAGTAACTTTTCTTTACCGCGGTCCAAACAGATTAACGCCATAAAACACAAACTAATCAAAAGGGGTAACAGCAACACAGCTATTACCCCTTATTTTTTTGTCTGAAACTCAATGCGTGGATTAATTTTTGGCAACAAGCTCTTTAATGGGCAAAAATTTTTTTTGTTTTGGAATTTCTTTTTTAAAATATTTTCCGTTTTCCCAATAAACTTTATACGCTTTTGCTGTTTTTTTGGAAGAAATGACGCGGAAATTACCACCAATAATTTCCACGGCGCAGCAATTTTCCACCGCGATTGCTATGCCGGAATCTTTTTTCATCATTTTTTTTAATTCCGGCTCGCGCTTTTTTTCAATATCATAATGCGGACAAAAAAGCGCGTTAACAATACTAAGCCCGCGAACTTTTATCATTGGGGCGTTTTTGCTTGAAAATCGCAATGAATCTGACAATCCAAAAGAAAACCAGCACATTGCTCCCGCTGAAACGCCTGACAATACAATTCCTTTTTCGCAAGCTTTCAAAAGCATTTTATCAACGCCTAATTTTCTCCAAGCCCTCATCATTTTAAGAGTATTGCCACCGCCGACATAAATAATATCATGGCTTAAAATCTTTTTTTCAATTTTTTCTTTTAGCTGTTTATTTTTGAGAAGATACAAGACATCAACCGCGCATCCTAGTCGCTTACCAAAATGTTTTTTTACAACTTCAAAATACGGCTCTGAATCCGAGCTTGCGGTTGGCACAAAAAGCACTTTAGGCTTTTTTTTGCCGTTTAAAGAGATTATTTCTTTATCAATTGAAGTTGTTTCAATGGGAAATCCCGGTCTGCCGATTTCGCCTCCTCCAATCGCGATTATTGTTCTCATAAAGGTTATAACGGAAATCAATTATATTATATTGCTTGTAAGATGTAATAGCGTTGTGTATTTAACGCCGAATTTTTTTGTTAAATTTTTTTGTGATACACTTTGTTTTGTTCGATATCTTTTACATTTTCCCCGATGTTTATTTCTGCCGCCATATTTTCACAAGTTTAATAGTATTAGATTGATGTGTTGCACTTTCAATATAATGATACCAAATTTTAAAAATTTCGGCAATAAAAAGTTTTTACGGAGCTTCTTGGATTTTTTAAATTTAAAAAGTAAAATTAAATCAAATTTGATGAGTAAAAAATAAAATTTTTTGCGCAAAAGCCGTACAGCTTTCTCCATTAATAAATAGCGCATTTTAAATAAATTACCGTAAAATATCTTAAATTAGAAAAATTGACTATATGGTTATTTTATAATATTATATATTACAGATTAGATATAATTGTTTAGTTGATAATATGAGAGCGTTGAATAAATGTTTTAGGCAAATCTTATTATAATTAAATCGGCTTATTTTCGCTAATTTTTTTGCTTACGTCCCAAAACGCCAATTCATACCAATTATTCAATAGTCTAAATATATGAGGAACAAACCGAATAAAATAAAAAGGCTGGTAATTAAAATTATTGATACTTGTCAGCATAATTGTATTTATTGTGTGAATAATGACAGTATTAGCGTAACTGGGAAAATGAGCCTAAAAATGATTGAAGATATTATAAAAAAATTTTTGCCCGAAGAAGTTGAATTTACCGGAGGCGAAGTTGCTCTTGATTATGAGCACATATTGAGTGCTGTAAGAATCTCAAGCAAATACTCCAAATTTATTATGCTAAATACTTATGGAATTATGGAATAGGCAAAAATTTATTAATCTTGAGCGTTCAGGGCTTACTCACATTCATTTAGCTTTAAATACTTTAGACAAAAAATTGCACAAGATTATAAGGGGAAATACAGAGTCAGATATTAATAGAGTGTTGCGGAATTTAAATTTATTATTACGACACACAAAAATAACAGTTCAATTTGAATTTGTGATGATGAAAATAAATCTTAATGAATTTAATGCTGTGTATTCATATATTAATTCAATACGAAAAAGATATGGCGCAAGAATAGAATGTTTAGAAGCTCAAAGATTAATATTAAACGGACGCGCAAAAATATCAATGAAACTTTCAAGTGAAGAAGAATTGATTATGTTAAAGAATAATATTGTTTTAGATTGTCCAATAATAATTTTTTGTTGCGGCGAGATATCAAAAGAGCTTAGCCGATTTAAATATAAAATTCATAAATGCGGCGTCGGATTGAATGTATTTTATATCAACACCAAAGGGAAAGTATTTGTCGACAATTACAGCGGGTACTCGGTAGCGGAAAATTATAATAAATTTGACATTAATCATTGGCTGTCAAATAATAAATTTTTTTGCCCTTTTGCGTATAAATAAGATTTTTATAAATTATATTTTTTTCACTGCGGCAGAATTTTCCCTGAAGAAATTCTGCCGTTTTCTTTTTTTTACACCCAGCCGATTTTATGGTATTATATAGATGCTATTCTTAGATTAACTTTTATGTTTTTTTCCTTTTTTCACCGCATTACTTGGGCGGCATCAAATATAATAGGCAAATTATTTTTGAACTCAA
>JAHILZ010000015.1 GCA_018896765.1 Patescibacteria group bacterium
AGTATTTTTGCCTCACAAAAAAAGAATTTATATAGCTGTTGATTCTTTGGCGCATGACAGCTTGAGAGTTGCCTGCGCTCAGGCAATAAGAATTTTTCAAAAGACAAAATTCAAATCAATAAAAATCGGTTCGTATTTAGATAAAGAGAAATCTTTAAACAATATCAGCGCTACCTCAGAAGGATTTATTCTTGGCGATTACGGTTTTGACAAATACAAGACGAAAAAGAATAAAAATTTTATCGGCAAGATTATAATTTCCACGGAAGAATATGATAATAAAAAAATAGATATAGGGCAAGCAGAGAAGGCGATAGAGCGGGGGCAAATCATTGCTGAAGCCGTAAATTTTTCTAGAGAAATATCCAATCAAGCTCCTGACGATATGACGCCGGCAAAGCTTGGTGAAGCCGCGAGAGAATTAGCAAAAGAAAATAATTTGCAATGCAAAGTTTATGGCGAGCAATTTTTAAAGAAAAACAATATGAACGCTTTTTACGCGGTTAGCAAGGGCAGTGTTCATGAGCCAAAATTAATTCATTTAATATATAAGCATAAAAATTCGGTAAAAAGAATTTTGCTCGTAGGCAAGGGCTTGACTTACGATAGCGGCGGATTAAGTTTGAAGCCGGCAGATTCCATGATAACAATGAAATCAGATAAGAGCGGAGCCAGCGCGGTTTTAGGGATTATAAAAGCGGCCAAGGAGCTTAATCTGCCTTTTGAAATACACGGCATCATCGGAGCAACAGAAAACATGATCGGAGGCAAAGCGTATAAGCCGGATGATGTTTTGATTGCAAAAAACAATAAGACAATTGAAGTGCGGAACACTGACGCGGAAGGAAGATTAATTTTGGCAGACTGCCTTTGCTACGCTCAAGAATTCAATCCGGATTATATTTTGGATTTCGCTACTTTGACCGGAGCATGCTTGGTCGCCTTCGGCGAGTATACAATAGGCGCGCTGGGATTTAATAGCAAGCTTAAAAAAGATATTATTCAAGCGGCCGATGACAGCGGAGAATTAGCCGCGGAACTTCCTTTTAATAAATATTTGCCGAAATTATTAAAAAGCGAGGTGGCTGACATCAGCAACATATCTTCTTCCAGATTCGGCGGCGCGATTACCGCGGCGTTATTTTTAAGCGAGTTTATTGAGAAAAAAAATAAAGACAAATGGATTCATCTTGACATTGCCGGACCTGCCTATATTGAAAAAGAGTGGGGCTATAATCCTCATGGAGCCAGCGGAGCCGGGGTTAGGATGGCGTTGAAGTGGCTGGAATCGCTGGTTGAATAATTTTTTATTAAATAAAAATAAAGAACGAGCGGATATTTATCGATCTTTTTAAAATATATCAACAATAAAAAACCGGAATCAATAGCGCTAAAGAGCTTGTCTTGCCGATTTCAAGCAGGTTTTTAGCGCGAAAGGAGGAAAAAATGTATTTTGATAAATCATATCTTGGCATACCTGAAATTAGCGGATCTTTATTTGATAATAAAGGCCTTGTAGTGCCGCCAGCCGGATTTCAATCGGAAGTAACAGGAGAACATAATGATTTTTCCCTGTGCCAGTTTGAAATTAATGCTTGGGAACCCTTAAAGAGAATACAGGAAGTTTTACCAGCATACAATGTCCTTTCACTAATGGAATTTCAGGATAGATGCGGACATATCAAGGAAAAAGCGCTAAAACATCCATTAATTGGACATAGCGCGTTCAGACGTTGTCATCTGCTGTTGCCGATTCCGCATATTCCGGAATTGGCTGATTCAAAGCAATTGGGCCGGATTATAATAACATTGTTGAATGCGGCCAAGAGAGCTTATGAGAATGAATTTTCATCCCGCAAATTTTTAAATCATCACGCAAGCGCTCTAAACGGCGAGATGCATGTCAATTTTGGCATGAGATACAAAAAGTTGCTTACTCAAATCGCCCAAGCTCCGCAGGCAGGCATATTATTGCCTAATTCTCTACAAGGGTATTCAATCCAAGCTGACAGAGCGATTATTAGTTTTTTTCCTGATTTTATTTTTCTGGTCGGGATTGAACATATCCTGGCAATCATTGCTTTTCCTGATAAATTGGCGTGTGGTGAAGATACGCCAGGACTGGATATGGCCGCTCTTTCCGGGGAATCCGTTGATTCTTCATTCTTCTTTTGGGCCGACGGCTATGGGATTGACTTTGTTTGTACGCAGAAATTAAAAGAGGCTTCCAGTGTCTGTTCCGGCGGCTTGCTGATTCTTTAAGCAGAGGATAAACATGATGAAATTTGATCTTTTATTTTTTCCGCTCAATTCTGCGGAATAAGCACGAGGCATGACTCACGCTAAAGTGAGATTGCGCCTCGTTTTTATTTTCTTTTTTTGTTAGTAGTAATATTGAAAAATTAAAAAAAGTTTGATTTTTTTATTGCTTAATTATATTATAAATGTATTAATATTAAACGGGTATTAAATGAAATTAATTTTTTTAAAATATGAATTTAAAATAAAGGAATAGAAAGTCGGAGTTAATAGCGCCGGCGGGCTTGCCTCGCTAAAGCTTTGGTTCATCATAATTTATTTTTGAAAAAAAGTATGAAGTCAAAACAAGGAAACAAAAAGCCGGAATTAATAGCCCCGGCAGGCAATCTGGAAAAAATGAAAACCGCATTCGCGTTCGGCGCTGATGCGGTTTATGCCGGTATTCCGGATTTTTCTCTGCGGGTTAGAATTAATGATTTTACGATTGCCAAATTAGGCCAAGCAATTAAATAT
>JAHILZ010000016.1 GCA_018896765.1 Patescibacteria group bacterium
AGGAGGAATTTATTCCGATGACAACTTTGGGGCAGGCCTTTAAAGGAGTTGAGAAAAGTGAAAACCAAAAGTAGTTTAGGAATATTAGCAGTGTTACTGCTAATTGGATCGTTGTTGGCAACAGCAACACCGGTATCGGCAAATGTAAGGTATTACCCGTCTGATTGGAAAGTCATAGACTATTACCATATCGGTTTCGTCTATAACTTACCCTATAACGCCGATCCTAATTATCGCCCCCGCATAGGCGGAGTCAATCAAGCGATAATTGATAAATACATGACAGATCATAAAGATCCGCAAAAATGGGATTTGAGGTCGTATGGTACTGGTAAAACACTTTTGCTGGTTCCTAAAACTTATCTTTGGTATAATGGCTTCAGTAATTCCTACAGCCAGATATACCTGGAAATCTATTGGGAAAACCGGTAACGAAACGAGACACAGCGGGGGTAGAAATATCCCTTTTTATTTTACTTTTTAGTTACAACGGTGTTATAATAATATTATTCCTATTATTAATTTTATTTTATGATCAATAAAGATGTATTAAAAAGAATTTTTGTTTATTTTCTTGTGATTTTTACCTTACTAATAAATTTGTCATATTTATTTTTTTCAATAAATTACGAAAAAGGTAATTACAGTGAATACAATACAAGCACAAGAATGGAGTTTTATAAGAATACTCCTTGGGAAAAGATTAATTTTCAGGAACTCTGTTCTAGTTTAAAACCTAATTTATTTTTGCAAAATTACAATAAGATTGTTTTTTTGTCTTTATTGATGATAATAGTTTCAATAGTGGCTATCCATATTTTATATAAAAGAAAGTTTTTATCTAAAAAACAAGGATGTCTGCTTATAACCGTTGTTATTTTGTCTTTTCTTGTTTTTTTTAAAGCGTTTTTGATTGAAGCAGATTACGATTTTATCGGATGTGGAAAGTTTTGGTAATTATGAATATTTAAAATAACTTATAACCGGATTTAGTAAACCTAATTTCCGGTTATTTTTTTACCTTTACGAAAAGGATTTTTTGGAGTAAAATATAAAAATACAGGAAGTATTAAAAATTAAGCATTTTTATGGATTTTTCCCGTTTTAATGTTAATATTTTTTTAACCGAAGCGATATTTTTTGCCGCTTCTTTTATTGCCGCGATACTCAGCACATTGCAGATTAATAAAATCTTGGCGGCACAGGCGGAAATTGCGAGATTGGCCGCTAAATTGCCGGAAGGCGCCAGTCTTATTCTGCCGCCTGAATTAGTAAATATTCAGCATTTGAATACGCCGGAATTTATTACGATCAGCCAATTCTTAATTGCTTTTTTATTTGCGACATTGTTTTTTATTGTTTTGTTGAAAACCAAGTACGGAGCGGCGCTTTTTCGATTTATTTTTTTTATCGCTTTATTTGCCGGAGCGCAGGTTATTTTTCGGGTTTGGCTAAGCCAGGAGTTATCGATTATTTTGGCGTTTTTAATGGTAATAGCGCGGTATGTTTATCCTCGCGTAGCAATCCACAATATCGCGATAATTACCGCTATTTGCGGCATTGCCATTAATCTGGGCATGAATATTAAGCCCAATGAAGCGATTTTAATTCTTATTGCTATTTCGGTTTATGATTGCTTGGCAGTTTATGTTACCGGGCATATGGTTCGGATGCTCAAGAATACAATTTCTTTAGGAACGATTTTTGCCATGATCGTGCCGCAAAATTTTCACGATATGATAAAAACGGTTTCTGAAGTCGGGAAGGAAAAAAACATTGCCGGTGATAAAATTTCTCAAAGCGCGTATGTATATTTGGGCGGAGGGGATTTGGCTTTTCCTTTGATCATGGTGGTTGTTGCCTTGAAAATTGGCCTATATTCGGCTATAATTACAGCATCAGGAGCGTTGATTGGCTTGCTGGTTCTGAATATTATTTTCGCGGCGCAAAAAGAGCGGCGACCTATGGCCGCTCTGCCACCATTGGCGATATTTTCAATCTTGGGATTTTTAGCGAGTTTGATTAAATTTTAAAATTATTCACTATGATAATATGTATTATCATAGTGGCAAGAAAAGTATGTATAAAAAAATAATAAAAAATTACGCATTTATTGACAGCCAGAATTTGAATATGGGTATCAAAAATTTAGGCTGGAAACTTGATTTTAAAAGATTTCGCGTATATTTAAAAGATAAATACAATATTTCGGTTGCTTATCTTTTTATCGGGTATGTTCCCATAAATCAAGATTTATATTCTTTCCTTCAGAAAGCCGGTTATGTGTTAATATTTAAGCCCACTATTCCTGATAAAGAAGGAAACTTAAAAGGCAATATTGATGCTGATTTGGTTTTACAAGCAATGATTGATTATAATGATTACGAAAAAGCCATGATTATAACTAGTGACGGAGATTTTTATTCGCTGGTTAAATATTTTTATGAGCATAATAAACTTTTGGCGGTAATAAGTCCGTATGTAAAGACTTGCTCTATTTTACTTAAAAAATCGGCAAAAGAAAAAATTGTTTTTATGGATAATTTGAGAAAAAAGCTTGAATATATAAAAAAGCACCGCATAAGGACGAAACCTTAAGAGGTGCTTTTTCGTGTGAATTCTATAATTATTATAGCATTGTAAATTAGTTTGTCAATAGCGCTAATTTCATCCAGAATTCATATAAAAATTGTCTTGATATTTTCGATTTTATGGTTTTTGGCGAGTTTGGTTAAATTTTAAAATAATATGAAAAGTAATTTAGAATTAGAAAATTATTTAAATCAAACAGAAAAAGAAAAACAAAATATTTTTGACATAATCTCAAAAGAGAAAATTAATGAGTATAAAAAAGAAATAGAAGATAATAATAAGATAGATTTATCAGATATAAACATAAATATATTACATCCCGGAGATAATCTTTATGATCATTATGAAATTCAACAGAAATTGTTTTTAAAATGTAATTCAGATTTTAGTAAAATGATTAATTTGATCAAAGAGTATAATTATGATCCGAATGATGTTACAATTGATGGATTTCGAGATATTGCTAAAAAAGAAGGTATAGTTTTAGAAGGTAAGTTTCCCTCTTTTGCTATGACAGATGGTGATAGTGATATTAATTTTATGGGTATAAAAGAAGAGAATGTTATTGAAATGGCAAAAAAATACGCCTTAAAAGAAAACGAACAACAAAGTGATTTTTCAAACATTGAAGAAGCAGAAAATTATTTAGAAAGCTTAGGGGAAAAATATTTTTTACATGAAGTTGGGCATACGGTTTATAAAAAATTGAAAATTTTTTTATAGGAAAAATGGAAAAAATTTATAGAAAATAATTTTGATCTTAAAAAAAGGTTACGAAAGTTCAGGAAGATAAATATAATGACGAGGAACAAATTCCAATTGATCAGGAATCTTTCGCAGATTATTTTATTGATGTATCAAGCAATGGAAAATTAATTAGCAGATTAGGAGAAAATAATGAAGCAGTGGAAAAAATAAAATCATTATTAAATAAAAATAAAATTTAAATTTTATGGATTCAATAACCTTAATTATCGGGGTAATCGCGGGAGCGATTTTGGGAATCGTAATTTTGAAAGCGTTTAAAAAAGAACCGAGTCAGGAAGAGCAATTGACTAAAATATTGCCGGAAATGGAAAATCTTTTTAATAAAGTATCGCAGGATGTTTTAAAAAATACCAGCGAACAGCTAACAACGCAATTTACCAATCAATCAACGCAATTTACAAATCAATTTCAGGAGCTGGCAAAAGAAAAACTTGACAATACCGCCCAAAAAGTAAAAAGCGACCTGGAAGCGAAAAAAGATTCGATCGAGGTTTTGGTAAATGAAATACGAAAAGAAATCGGCAAGAATGAAGAACATCTGAAAAAAAGCGACAATGACAGAGTTTCGGCATTTTCCAGCCTTCAGGAAGAATTAAAAAATTACAAGCAGATTACTTCAGAGCTTAGAACCAGCACCGATGATTTAAAAAAACTGCTTTCAAACAATCAGCTTCGCGGAAGGTTTGGCGAGCAGGTGGCGGAAAACTTGCTTAAAATGTGCGGTTTTGTAATTGGCACTGATTATGTTTACAATAAAGAACAGGAAAAAATTGACACAAGGCCTGATTTTACGATTTATTTGCCCGATAAGACTAAAATTAATATTGACGTGAAATTTCCCTATTCAGCGCTGCTTGATTCTATCAAAACAGAAGATAAATTGGAAAAAGTAAGGTATACGAAGATTTTTGAAAGGGATATGAAGGATAAAATAAAACAAGTTACTACTCGCGATTATATTAATCCTGAGGAAAAAACGGTTGATTTTGTGATACTTTTTATTCCCAATGAAATGATTTTTAGTTTTGTTTACGAACACCTGAATGATGTATGGGAAGACGCTATGGCCAAGAAGGTGATTATGGCCGGCCCTTTCAGCTTTACGGCGATTTTGAGAATGGTCAAGCAGGCTTATTCAAATTTTCGCTATCAGGAAAATTTGCATCATATTATCGGCTTAATCCAGAATTTCGACAAAGAATATCAAAAATACAATGAATCGGTTGATAAGCTGGGGGATAATATTTCGCGCGCGTCAAAGCAATTCGAGGTAGTTTCCGGAACCAGGACAAGGATGCTTACGAGGATAGTTGATCAGATCAAGACCGAAAAAATTCCAGCCTCGCCGAGTCTAGGCGGGGATGATGCTAAAATTGACGAAAAGCTAAAATTAAGCTAAGCTAAAAATATCGTAATAAATATGAACGCGCTTGATTTTCCCACACCGCGCACAACTAACGCGCGCGATTTTTATCTTCAAAGATTCGGAGAGGTTTTGCCGGGTTTTTTAACATGGTCGACATTTATCGGGGCCGTATTGGCGGCCATATATTATCCCGTGCATTTGGCGGTTTTTATGATTGTTTTTGATGTTTTTTGGCTGATCAAAGCCATATATGTTTCGATTCATCTCGTAGATGGATATGCTAAATTAAAAGAGAATCTTAAAATAGACTGGTTCAGCCGCGCAAGAAAAATAAAAGATTGGGAAAAAATTTATCATATCGTAATTTTTCCTGTTTACAAGGAGGGTTTGGAAATTATCCGTCCGTCAATTCAGTCTATAGTTGATTCTAATTATCCGAAAGATAAAGTAATCGTAGTTTTAACTTTTGAGGAGCGTTCAGGACGCGACCTGGTTAAAAAAAGAGTAGAAGCGGTGCGAAAAGAATTTTCTGATAAGTTTTTTATTTTTTTAGCCACCGTTCATCCTGACGGCATACCCGGCGAGGCAAAAGTAAAAGGCGCTAACCTTACTTGGGCCGCTAAAAAAATCAAAAAAATAATCGATGAAAAGAAATTAAAATACGAGAATATAACCGTCTCCACTCTTGATTGCGATAGCCGAGTCCATCCTCAGTATTTGGCGGCGCTATCCCATGCTTATTTGAATAATCCCAATCCCACTCGTTCAAGCTATCAGCCTCTTCCGATGTTTTTCAATAATATTTGGGATACAACCTCGATCTCCCGGGTAATTATTACCGGTTCCGCTTTTTGGAATATGATTCAGGCTACTCGGCCTGAGCGCATAGTTACTTATACCAGCCATAGCATGAGTTTTAAGGCGGTTACCGATGTAAATTATTGGCCGGTAAATATGATTTCTGACGATTCAATTATATTTTGGAAATGCTTTATTGTTTTTGGAATCGAATATGATATTAAGCCGATTTTTTTGCCTATTTATATGGATGCCGTTCAAGCTGAAACGGCTTGGCAAACGCTCGTCAATCAATATAAGCAATATCGCAGGTGGGCTTATGGCGCGGAAAATACCGCGATTATCTTGAGGGGATTTATTAAATACAAGAAAGTTCCTTTGAAGGAAAAAATTATAAGAATGTGGTCGGAAATTTACGGGAGGCATTCATGGGCCACCGCTTCAATTATGGTAGCAACCTTTGGCTGGCTGCCGTTTATTTTTGGAGGAGAAAACTTTAAAGGTTCGGTTCTGGCTTCTAATTTGCCTGTTACATTGAGAACATTGATGTTTGTCGCAATGTTTGGTCTTTTTGTTTCAGCTTTTCTTTCTGTTCTTATTGTTCCGCCTAATCCAAAGTTAAAAGGCAAGAAGGGCTATTTGCGGCTGATGCTGGAATGGATATTATTGCCATTCGTGGCTATTCCAATGGGTACATTGCCCGCAATTGACGCTCAGACCCGTTTAATGTTTGGAAAATATATGCAATTCTGGGTAACGCCGAAGATAAGAAAAGGAAATATTGAGACGGAAAAAGCTAAAATTGCAAATTAGGTCATTGCCATAGCGCAGAATTATGAATCATGAATTAATGTCAAAGTTCAAATTACAAATGACAAATCAATTCCAAATGCCTAAATGTTAAATTTTTGAAATTTAGGATTTGAGTTTGAATTGACATTTGACATTTGGATTTTGAAATTAAACTTACAAATTATATCTTAAATCAAAAATTGCATTTAAATCTTTATGCTTTCACTTTATCTTACCCCTTTTATTATCAGCTTCGCTTTGTCTTTATTTTTAACTTTATTTTTAATCAAAATATCCGCCAAGCTCAAGATTTTTTTTCCGGCCGGCAAGCAGTATTTCTACGGCAATAATATTTCTCGAATCGGAGGCGCGGCTATAATCGCCGCTTTTTTATCGGCGATTTTTTTTACTGGTAATTTAGAGTTTGATAATTTAAAATGGGGGATGGCGATTTGTTCCGTTATAATACTTTTTTTTGGTTTTATCGATGACATTAAAAAATTATCATGGAAAAAACAAATTTTCGCGCAAATAATTGTAGCGGCGGTAATGATATATTCGGGTTTGGGCGTTGAATACATTGCCAATCCGTTCGGCGGAGCAGAGTTTAGGATGGATACCGCCGCGTACCAAATAGCAGGCAAACAATATTATTTATTTAGCTCCGTATTTGTTTTGTTTTTAATAGTCGGGTTTATGAATATTGTTAATTGGCTCGACGGGCTCGACGGCCTGGCGGGCGGAGTGGGAATTATCGGATTTTTAACATTATTTTTTTTAAGCATTTCGAGCTTGGTAAATCAGCCTCCGATTGGAATAATTTCGATAGCCGCCGCAGGCGCGATTTTAGGTTTTTTGCTGTTTAATTTTTATCCGGCAAAAATATTCATGGGCACGAGCGGAGCGATGTTTATCGGGTTTTTGCTGGCAGTAGTTTCGGTTTTTAGCGGAGCAAAATTAGCGACGGTGGCGTTAGTTTTAACCATTCCAATTTTAGACGCGGTTTGGGTGATTATTCGGCGCGTAAGAAAAAATTCTTCGATTTTTGCCGGAGATAAAAAAAACCACCTTCATTATCGGTTGTTAGAGCTCGGCTTTTCTCAAAACAAAATCGTGTTTTTTTATTATATTCTCAGTATTTTGTTTGGAATTATCGCGCTTAAACTGGGGGGTTTGGGAAAGTTTATCGCTTTTATTATCTTTACCTCGCTGGTTATATTGTTTGTAAATTTAATTGAGAATTATTACATTAATAATGCCAAAGTTCAAATGACAAATGCCAAATCAAATCTAAAGCTCAAATGACAAAAATACATTTTATAATTTTAAATTTACAATTTACAATCAAATCTCAATAATTTAAAAATCACAAATCACAATAAACAAATTACAAACAATCCCCAAGTCACAATCCCGAGTACTCGGGACAAATTACAAACCGTTTGTGTTTTATCTTATATTTTGTCGTCTGTGTTTTGTTTGTGATTTGTAGTTTGGAATTTGGAATTTAAAAAAATATTCATTGAAAATTCATTGTCTGGCTTCGCCAGATCCCGCATAGCGGGAAAAATTGGTACTTGAAAATTGAAAATTAGTCTTACCTTTCGTTTTTAAAGTATAAAAAAAGAATAGGGCTTGCGCGGAGCTATGGTGTAAAACAGCGTTAAATTATCCCTTTATACATTAAAATAGCAATAATAACCAGCATTGCTCCGGTAACGCCGCGCAACGCCACTCTTTTATCTTTTCTGAATTCCTCCACTCTTTTTGGATTCATCCCAAAAGCAATTGCCGCGCCCAATATAAGCACGGGCAGCACTACGCCCAAATTATAAGACGCGAGATATATCATTCCCGTCCCCGTATCGTTTCTCATAGTATCAAGAATTACCAAATAAACCGCTCCGACACAGGGAGCTTTTATAAGCGAAAAAAGAGAGCCGATCAAAAACGCCGCCGGCAAGCTTACTTTTTTTGTCACACTTTCGGTCAGGCGGATAAATGCTCGGGGGGTATGAAAAGACGACTCGGTATTTTTTCGCAAATAATAAGCGTCATAAATATGCCATATCCCCAGGATTCCCACTATGGCAACGAGAATATTTTTAATAGTGTCTTGCAAAGGAGCCGATTGCCCGATTATTTTATGAAGCCCCAATCCCGCTATAAGATACGTCACAAAAATTCCAAGACTGAACATAATTACAATCATTAAGACATTGCGCCTTTTCCCCGTATTCGCAAGCGTGACCGATGCGATAAATGCCAATATCGCGAGAAGGCAAGGATTGAATCCCGCCAAGAATCCGACGGTAAAAACGGAAGGCACCGAAAGATTGATAGTTGGTTTTGTTTTAATATCCGGTTTATCGCCGATAGAGCCAATACTGCAAAAATCCCGCGGCTCGGTCGCGTTGCAAACTCCTAAATCGAGGCCGTTTTCCGGGCGATTGCCGTTTTTCCAATCTTCCAAAAACTTATAGCAATCCAAAAGCAAGTTTTCATTTTTGGAAATTTTTTCGTCAATTTTCGAAGCTAAATTATTTTCAATATCATTCGCGCCCAAAAGATAATCCGCGCCCGCAAATATTACAGGAACGTTTGCTTTGCTTTCCGGCAAGCTGTAAATCTTAATAAACTGCAAAAACAGCTGAAGACACTCGTCTTTTTCTTTTACATCATGCTCTAAAAAGTCAATTTTATCTTTGTATCTTTCTTTAGTTTGTTCAATGAATGGTTTGATTTTCTGACAACTCGAACAATCTTTGGCGTAAAAATAAATTACTCTGATATTTTGCCGCGGAGTTTCAAGAATTTCATTTGCAGTTGCCGCTTTTAGACTATTGGCGGGGAATAAAATAATTGCAGAAAATAAAGCGAGGAAAAATAATTTTAAAACTTTTCTAACCATAAAATTATCATATTTTAACGGATTCCATGTGTATATGATAGCAGAATGGCGGTATTTGTAAACTGCGATCGATGGATAGAAAAGCTCTATAGCGATATTGACACATATTTTTAAATAGGTTATAATAGTGGCTCAGTAAGGAGGTTTTAATAATGAAAACAAATCTAGATGATCTTAAGAAGGTCATAAAAACATTAGGGATAAAAATAGAAAAAGAAACAGACAAAGTAATCGTTATTTTTGCCGGTAAAGGAGTTTATTTAAAAAGAATTCCGATAAAAAACGGTGTTAGAAAACGTGTTATATGCGTTTCCACAAAGCCAAAACCAGAGGAAGTTATTGATCCAGAGTTATTTGGGTGCGTGGCTGAATCAGGTATTGGCTTAAAAATTTTAATTCGGTCTTTGTCTAATATAAGTTCGGGAGACTCACAAAAGTCTCCTTCTTTTTGGAAAGTAAAGTATGGATAAGATAATTATTTGCCAAGCGCGCCACGGGAAAAACACTTTATATTCTTGACGAGCCCACTACCGGCTTGCATTTTGACGATATTAAAAAATTATTGAATGTCTTGCACCGTTTGGTTGACGGCGGAAATTCGGTAATCGTGATCGAGCATAATCTTGATGTGATCAAGCAGGCGGATTGGATTATCGATATGAGGCCGGAAGGCGGGGAGAACGGCGGCCGGATCATTGCTCAAGGCCCGCCGGAAGAAATTATAAAATACAAAGAAAGCTATACTGGGCAGTTTCTTAAAAAAGCGCTGAAATAAAAAAAGAGTAAGGATTTCCCTACTCGTACTTAATTGACTACTATTTTAGATTCCTTGAGGAAGTCGTGCAGTGCATGTATTTCTTGGGTTTTTAATTCGCTAAATCCTTCATTCAAACCTCCATTTAATGCTTGATACATTAAATTGAAAATTTTATAATCCTGAATGTTGTTTGGTGAAGAATGTACTTTGCGGCAAATAACTATATTGAGACATCCTTTGCCAACTTCTACTCTGAGTTCTTTACCAGATACGATAAATTTAGGGTAAAGCCTTAAAAGTTCCTTTATCTCGTATATAGTTTCTCTTACCTCTATTGTTTTAGTCTCTTCAAGAAAACACGGGTTTGCTTTCAGTTTTCTTATCTGATTTGTTATATCCAGTGTCGTTTGTTACTCCTCCTATATTTGATTAATTTAAGCATAAACTAAAATTTCTAAAATGTCAAGTATTTGTTCGGTTCCAAAATCTACCCACTACTTACTACCTACTACTCACTACGCAATCCTTCCTTCCTCGCCCGGCGTGTATTTTTTCCGCGATAAGGCCGGAAAGCTTTTGTATATTGGAAAAGCGATCAATCTTAAGCGGCGGGTGAGTTCGTATTTTCAAAAAAATCATTTTGATCCGCGAATTGATGCTTACGATATTTCCAATATTTTCGGCGAGTATGCGGTCGGCAGTATGGTGGTCTTTGATGATGGGAAAATAGATAAAGACGAATATCGGCGCTTTAAAATAAAAAGCGTAAAAGGAATTTTTGATACGGAAATGCTCGCGGAAGTTTTGAACCGCCGATTAAATCATAACGAATGGAAAATGCCGGATTTGATAATTATTGATGGGGGATTGGGGCAATTGAACGCCGTAAAAAAAGTTTTGGAAAATCGAAAATTTAAAATCCCTTTAATATCCATTGCCAAAGGCCCGACTCGAAAAGGCGAGAAAATGTTTATGACAAAAAATGTTTGCCTAGACTCGAAGAGGATGGCGCCTAATTTGGATAGAAAAATGATTCTTGCCGCGCGCGACGAAGCGCATAGATTTGCCATTTTGTATCATCGGAAATTAAAAAAGGGAGGAATGTTTAATTAAAATAGGGGTTTACTCCGCGCCAATTCTTTGGATATTCTTGTTTTTGAGATAAAGAAAGCTGAAGGCGATGCCGAGAGATTATTGTTTAAATTATAAATTATTCTCACTTCGGAATTTGGCGCGGGGCTATGCGGGAAGGTTATTAAGTGTTATAATTTTACTATAGATACTAATTTTTAACAGCATTAATTTTATGAAACCCGTTAGAAATACATAAGTTATTTTAATGAGGTTTTAATAATAAATATAAAGCAGATATGGCAATTTTTAACGGGTTGAATGCCGATGTATTGGTGAAAAATAAATCGTTTTTACAGTTTGGCAAGTTTTTTATCGTAGGAATTTTAAACACAGGCCTTGATTTTGGCATTTTAAATTTATTGATGTGGTCGACGAATACTTACGAAGGGCAATCGATAGTGATTTTTAATACAATATCATTTGCCATAGCGGTAACCAATAGCTATATTTTGAATAAATATTGGACTTTTGGCGATAAAAGTAAAGAGCAAGCTCCTCAACAATTTGCGAAATTTATTGGCGTTTCAGGGGTTGGCTGGGGTTTGAATACGGGAATTGTTTATTCGGTAACTACTTTAATAAGCCCGATTTTCGGCTTAGGCCCGGCGCTGTGGGCGAATATCGCCAAAGCAATGGCCACAGGGGTGGTTCTTGCGTGGAATTTCGCGGGATATAAGTTATTTGTGTTTAAAAAGTAGGAAAAGTATCAAGTATTAAGTATCAGGTATTAAGTATAAAATAAGGCAAAATTAGATTTATACATAATACTTAATACATAATACTTAATACAAAAAAGCGGATTATGTTAATGATTTTTTATTATTAATAAAACTTGTAATTAGAAAAAAAACAATTATTATGAGCCTTGTTCTATATCGCAAATACCGGCCAAAAAATTTCAGCGAGATTATCGGCCAAGAAAAAATAGTAAAAATTTTGACCTCTGCGGTTAGCTCCGGAAGAGTGGCTCACGCGTATCTTTTTACCGGTCCGCGCGGCACGGGAAAAACCACCATTGCCAGAATTTTGGCTAAAGTCATAAATTGTACGGGAAGAAAGGGAGGTGAACCTTGCAATGAATGCGCGAACTGCATTGCTTTAAATACCGGAAGAACTTTTGATGTTGTTGAAATTGACGCGGCTTCCAATACAGGAGTGGATAATATCAGGGATCTTAAGGAGAGCATCGGTTTTTCTCCGGCGCTTTTGAAATACAAAGTTTTTATTATTGATGAAGCGCATATGTTAAGCAAGGGCGCTTTTAACGCTTTGCTTAAAATGCTGGAAGAGCCGCCGGAACACGCTATTTTTATTTTGGCTACTACTGAAATTCACAAAATCCCGCCGACAATTATTTCTCGCGCGCAGAGATTTGATTTTAGAAAATTCCGCCTTGACGAAATGATAGAAAGATTAAAAGAAATAGCCAAGCAGGAAAAAGTAAAGATCGAAAAAGGCGTGATGGAAGTGATTGCTTTGTCCGCCGATGGGGGAATGAGGGATGCCGAGAGCATGCTTGGGCAGATAATTTCGCTTGAGGCGCCGGGAGAGGAAATAAAACTCGCGGAAGTAAAAATGGTTTTAGGGCTGACCGACACGGAGTCTGTTTTGAAATTTGTCGGATTTATGTCAAAAAATCAGTTTAAGGAAGCGATAATTTTTTTGAATGATATAACTTTTGAAGGGCAGGACTTGGAGCAGTTTGCCGGTTCGCTTATAGATATTTTGAGGAAAATTACGATTTTGAAAACGAATAGGGATTTGAAAAAATATGTAATAAGCGATTCTACCGAAGAGCAGGCGGAAAGATTATTAAAACTCGCCGATGTTTTTAGCGAGCAAGAATTGCTTTGGATATTTAAAAAAATGATTACGGCGAAAAATGAAATTAAATCAGCAGTCTTGCCTCAAATACCTTTTGAAATAGCTTTGATCGAATATGATATGTTTAAAAATAATCGCGGCGCGCTATTTGGTAAAAAAATTGAAAATGTGCCCGAGATCAAAAAAGAGCCGAAAGCGGAGGTTGTGGCTAAAAAAAAATTAAATGATAGCGATTCCGAATTAAAAACTAAAGAAATAATTCAAGCGAAAGAAACTGTTAAAGAAAAAAAAATGTGGAAAACAGAGAAGATTCAGCAAAAAAATGAGGTGGAAACAGAAAAAGAACCGGAAATAATTGAGGTTGCGGAAAATTCAGACACGGAATCAGGTAGGGTTGGGATTGAAGAAGTAAAGGCGAACTGGAATCAAATATTGAGAACCGCCAAGAAATATAATCATTCTATCAGCGCGTTTTTAAAATTATCGGCGCCTCAAGAATTTAAAAAAGATATGCTGATGCTTGCAACACCGTATAAATTTCACGCGGAAAAACTCAATGATTCTTCCAATCGAAAAATAATCGATAAGGTTTTGCTTGAAGTGTTTCCGGCTTCTAAAAATATCAAAGTTACGGTTATTCAAGATGAAAATGTAAAAGTGGTCAAACTGCCCGAAGCGCCAAAAAAAATAGGGGATGAAAGAGTAGACGCCGCGCTGGATGTTTTTGGAGGAGAATTGGAATAAGAAAAGAAGAAGGCTTGATTTTTTTGTTATTTTACGCTAGAATACATAAGAATTTAAGCTTTATGCTTAAATTGTTTTGTTATTGCGGGATTCGCGTAGATTTATAATAATTGGGGAGTAGCCAAGTGGTAAGGCAACGGGCTTTGAACCCGTCATTCGTAGGTTCGAACCCTACCTCCCCAGCATTGTTTCAATTTTATGAAAATATTTCTCGCCACAAACAACGGAGGAAAAATAGAGCGATTTAAAAATCTTCTAAAACAAGTTGATAAAGATTTAAAAGTTTTTACTCAAGCGGATTTAAATATCGAGGCGATAGATGTTATAGAAAATGGAAAAACTCTGGTAGAGAACGCAAAACTAAAAGCTATGGCGTACTTGGGCAAGGTTGATATGCCAATTCTTGCGAATGACACGGGATTTTATGTGAAAGGAGATGGGTTTGTTGATGCGCCAAAAAGAAAAGCTTTGGGAGAAGCAAATGAGAATACTTTATCAAAAGAGGAAATTTCCAAAAAACTTTTAAATTTTTGGAAAGAAGTTGCGACTAGGCATGGCGGGAAAGTAGACGCGGCCTGGGTTGAGGCTTTTGCGGTTGTATATCCAAATGGCGAGACAAAAGAAGCTGAATCCCGAAGAGAAATACTTTTGACTAATCAAGAATTTGGAATTCCGCATATGCAAATGCCGGTTCGCGCTCTTTATTATTCAAAAATTACGAACAAGCCCGCAATTCAACATACCCAAGAGGAAGAGATTTTGGAAATGAAGCCTGTCATAGACGCTTTGATTAAGGTTTTGGGATACTGAAATAAATTACAATATTGTTCTGCAAAGACAACAACTTAAAAACCCTTTTTGGGGATTTTTATTTGATTTATTGGGGGATTTTGGTATACTTAAATTATAAACAAGAAAACAAATATTTATTATTCTATGCAAAGTCAAACAGATCTTAAGCAAAAACTAGAAAATATCAGTAAGGTATTTAAAATTGAAGATGTTTTGAGTATAAAAACAAGCAATGAATATACACAAAAATATTATCAAGTAAATAAAATTCCTTATTCTTTATTTCATACAAAAACTGATTTAATATATATGGGAGTAAGCAGGGATGGTATTTACAAAGAAAAAGATTTACTTGAAGCGGCAAAAACAGTAGAAAAATATTTAAAAAATCTAAATGGAAATAAGGTTTTAGAACTAGCAACAGGCAGAGGAGCAAATTCATTTTATTTAGCTCAAAAATTCCCTGCAGCAAAATTCTATGGGGTAGATATATCTAGAGGTCAATTGGATTTTGCTTTTAAAAAAGCAAAGGGAATTAATAATTATTTTCCTAATTTTGGAGATTATCATGACTTGAGCAAGTTTGAAAGTGGAACATTTGATATTGTTTTTGTTGTTGAAGCATTATGTTATAGTATGGATAATGACAAAGTTTTGGCGGAAGTTTATCGTGTTTTGAAAAAAAATGGTGTTTTTATTATATTTGACGGGTATTTAAATAAAAAAATAAATCAATTAACTAGCGATGAAAAAATTGCTTCAGGATTAACGGAAAAAGGTATGGCGGTAGAAAAATTTGAACTTTATGATAGTTTAATTAGTAAAGCGAAAGAAAACAACTTTAAGATAGAATTTGAAGAAAATGTTTCACAATTCGTAATTCCTACCATGGAACGTTTTGAAAGAAAAGCTGCTTTGTTTTTTAAATTTCCAAAATTAGCAAAACTATCTTTGTATGTTTTTCCAAAAGAATTTCTTTACAACGCGATATCGGGATATTTATCCGCTACACTGATGAAAATTAATGTTTGTAGTTATATGATAACTGTACTGAAGAAAGATAATTTTTTAAATAATGACTAATTCAAGCTTATTCTTTATCAAATAAATTCCAACATCGTCCCACAAGGCCAGCAAGTAAATAAAATTAGATCATTGTTCCAAAAAGCGCTATCCACACGCTTTTTTGTTTAAGATAAGCCAAAAATTTTTTATTAGTCTTTACGGGCGACTTAAAATATGCTACTATATCGTTATGTGAATATTGGGCGAAGCTGGTAAAAGAACGGGAAATATTAAATATTTAAGCAAAACATGAAAAAAAATCTTCAATTGAGGGAGCCTGTAACTATCTATATTGAAAAAATCAAAAAAATTAATAGAAAATCTCTGGAAAAGCAGTCGATGGATCGCATTAAGGTAAGCTACGCGGCAAGCACCATTTCTTTTTTATACGAAAAAATAAGAAACACCGTTGATTATAAAGAAGAGTTTTTACTCCGCAAGTACGCGATTGAACGCATTTTGAATCGCCTTATTTTCATTGAAAATAAAAAAAATGGAATAGGCGAAGCGCTGTTGTCGGATCTTATCAGGGGCAGATATTTTTTAAACGATACTATCAGCATTGATAAAATTGCCGAAACAGACCAAATTATCAAAAAATATCTTACTTTTTTTGACAAGCCAAGCTTCGCTGATATAAAAAAAGGAGATGCCAATAAGATCATTGATTGGTTTATTGGAATAGCGGCTTTTGAAATTGAAAAAAATTTGGTATCGTATGACAAAGAAGAAGCGCTTTGCGAATTTATCTATAATATTGTGTGCAAGGATATTATAATCAAAGACGGATTTTTAAACGAAAGGCAGGAAATTACTCAGACTTATTTGGCAATTTTAAGAGCCGCTTTGCGGGCGGACAGATCAATTCTTTCTTATTATTTAATGAAAGCTTATTGGCCGGATTGGTTTGGCGAGAATTGGATCTTGGTGAGCGATGAATTGGCTAAGAATATTCTTTCGACAAAAAGCATCATCGACAAAGAGATTAATCATCCTGTTGCTGAAAGGTTTTTAAGATTTTTTAAGCGCCGCGCCGTAGTTTATTTTATTATTTCCGATTTGATAGTAAAAAACGCCTCGGAAACCGAAGAAAAAATGCTATCCTCGAAACTTAATTTTCTTGAAGACATACAAGAAGCCTGCGCGTTCAGGTATGAAAAAGCGAGAGAAGTTTTATCCAGAACATTCAAGCGAAGCGTTGCTTATATTTTTGCGACCAAGATCGCTTTGGCTTTTATAATCGAGGTGCCGTATGAAATGTTTACGATGGCAAAAATTAATTATACATCATTGAGCATTAATGTTATTTTTCACCCCTCTTTGATGTATGTGGTCGGCTCATCGATTAAAATGCCGAAGGAAAAAAATACGGCGCAGATTATTCGCGAGGCAGAATATGTGGTATATAAGAAGAAAAAATCAGAGACCCCCCCTTATATCAATAAATTTTCTTTTTCCCAATCATCTTTTTCGGGCGGATTATTTTTTATATTCTACGCCGCGATGTTTATAATTACTTTTGGGCTTATTATTGCCGTATTGAAAAAATTGGAATTTAATTTTGTCAGCGGAGCGCTTTTCATATTTTTTATAAGCGTGGTTAGTTTTTTCGCTTTCAAGATCAGCCGGCCGGTCAGAGAGCTTATTGTAATTGATAAAAATGACAGCTTGGTTGATATTGTGCTTGATTTTTTCTTTATTCCCGTAATGCATTTTGGCCGCTGGCTGTCTGAGAGTTTTTCTCAAATAAATATATTCGTTTTTGCTTTGGATTTTATTATTGAAGCTCCTTTTAAAACGCTTATTAAGATTTTTGACGATTGGGTGAAATATTTGAAAGAGAAAAGAGAAGAGATGATGTAGCGCAAGTTAAAAGTTGTTGATTTTTATTTAATTATTTGATATAATTGGCTATATTCCGCTTTC
This sequence comes from Patescibacteria group bacterium, assembly GCA_018896765.1. Lineage (GTDB taxonomy): Bacteria > Patescibacteriota > Minisyncoccia > JAHIHE01 > JAHIHE01 > JAHILZ01. The sequence continues at coordinate 17,470 of JAHILZ010000016.1, forward strand.
GCGGATAAATTAATTAAACTAATATAAAATAATTAAGAAATAAAATATGAGCGAAATAACATTAACCGATGCGAATTTTAAAATCGAGGTTTTGGATTCGGAGATGGCGGTTTTAGCTGATTTTTGGGCGCCGTGGTGCGGTCCTTGCCAGATGGTTGGCCCGATTGTTGCCGCTATTGCCAAAGAGTATGAAGGAAAAATTAAAGTAGGAAAGCTGAATGTTGATGAAAATCCCGTTACGGCGAGTGAATACGGAATAATGAGCATACCGACGATAAAAATTTTTAAGCGAGGAAAAATCGTCGAGGAGATGGTCGGCGTTCAGCCGGCGATCGCGATTACGCAAAAAATAGACAAAGTATTGGCTGAATAAAATTACATGGATAAAATAAAACAATTATAATGCGCTGCCATTATAATTGTTTTACAACAGAAGAATAAAACAATGGTTTTAAATAGGATAATTAAATATTTGACAATTTCTGACCTTGCTTTGCTTTCCGGGTTTTCTTTTATTTCGCCGATTTTTCCTCTTTTTATAGTTGATAAAATTCAAGGTGGGAATATGGAGGTAGTGGGTTTTGCCATAGGAATAAATGTTTTGGTGCGGGCGGTTTTACAGCTTCCGATCGCGAAATATTTGGATAAAAAACGGGGAGATTTGGATGAATATTATTTTACGATAATAAGCACCGTAATGCTGGCCGTAACACCACTTCTTTATTTAGTAATTTCAACGCCCGCTGAACTCTATGTAGTTCAAATTATTTATGCTGTTGGATTTGCAATGAATTATCCGGCATGGATGTCTCTTTTTACGCGGCACGCCGAGCGAGAGCGGGAAGGTTCTCAATGGGCGGTTTGGTCGGCTGTAACCGGAATAGGCGCGGCAGTAGCCGCGGCAGTAGGCGGTGTAATCGGGGAAAGATATGGTTTTTCTACTGTATTATGGCTGGTTTTTATTGTTACGATTTTCGGGGCGATCAGCCTTTTTAAAATTTACGAACCTCTTAAGGCGCCTCACGAGCATCATAAAATAAAACAAAAAGAAGCTTTTGAAATAAAAGAAGGGGAGATGAAGTAAAATCATATATGTTTAAATGCTAAAATGATTTATGCTAATATGCTAAAATGAATTTATGATTTACGATTTAATCATTCTCGGCGCCGGGCCGGCGGGTTTAGCGGCTTCAATTTATGCTTCTTATCACAAGCTTAGCCATTTGGTGATCGGCGATATAATTGGCGGCACTGCCACGGAAGCCGTAAAAATCAAAAATTGGCCCGGAACCGAAATGATTAGCGGCGTCGAATTAATGCAAAAGTTCCAATATCACGCGGAAGGATTGGGAGGAAAAATAGTTCAGGCAAAAATCGCGGGGCTGAAAAAAGGCGAAGAATATTTTGAAATCAATACCAATTCTGAAAATTATCAAGCCAAAGCGATTTTAGTCGCTTTGGGCACTCGCAGGCGAAAAATGAATATTCCGGGCGAGGATAAATTTTTAGGCAAAGGAGTAAGTTATTGCGCGACTTGCGATTCGATGTTTTTCAAAAATAAAACAGTATCGGTGGTTGGAGGAGGAAATTCAGCCGCTATGGCTGCCTCGCTTTTGGCTGAACATGCCAGTAAGGTATTTTTAATCTATCGCGGCGCTGAACTGAGATGCGAACCTGCTACTGTTGATCAATTGAAGGCGAATTCTAAAATAAGCATAATTTACAATACAAATGTTTTGGAAGTAAACGGGGATAAAAAAGTGGAAAGTATTATCCTTGATAATGATTATCAAGACAGCAAGATACTTAAAGTTGATGGGATATTTGTGGAAATAGGCGCAATGCCAAGTTCGGATTTGCTGAATGAGCTTGGCGTAAAATTAAACGAACAGGGGTATGTGGCGGTAGATCAATGGGGGAAAACTAATGTTTCCGGCGTTTACGCGGCAGGGGATATAATCAGCAATACGCCCGGTTTTAATCAGATTATTACCGCCTCTGCCGACGGCGCCACGGCAATAAACGCGGTTTATAAGTATTTGAAAGAAGTGAGAAAATAGATTTTATTTTAATTAACCCGATTTCTAATTGATCTAATTAACCTAATTAAATCTTAATGATTAATTTCTAATGATTTTTTGTCATTAGAAATTTGAGAATTGGACATTGATTAGAAATTAGAAATTAGAAATTAGAAATTATGTCCAGTAATTCCAACCCTTATCAAAACGCATTAACTCAGCTGGAAATCGCCGCCGGAGTTTTGAAAATAAACAAAGATATTTTGGAAATTTTAAAAGTTCCCAAAAGAATTTTAAAAGTATATATTCCGGTGCGGATGGATGACGGAAGCATTAAAAATTTCGAAGGATTCAGAGTCCAGCACAATGACGCGCGCGGGCCTTTTAAAGGCGGAATTCGGTTTTCGCCGGAAGTTTCAATGGATGAAGTGATGGCGCTTTCAATGTGGATGACATGGAAGACGGCGGTAGTCGGAGTTCCTTATGGCGGAGCCAAAGGCGGAGTGATTGTGGATACCAAGAAATTATCAAAAGGGGAGCTGGAAAGATTATCCCGCGGCTATGCGCGCGCGGTGCATAAATTTATCGGGCCCAATATTGACGTGCCGGCGCCGGATATGTACACCACGCCGGAAATTATGGCTTGGATGGCGAATGAATATTCAAGAATTGTCGGCGAAAACACCCCGGCATCTTTTACCGGGAAACCAGTTGAAGTCGGCGGATCGCTTGGCCGGGCGAACTCAACATCAGTTGGCGGAATTTATGTTTTGGAGGAAGCGCTGAAAAAAATTGGAAAAGAAAAACGGCATATTACTGTAGCAATACAAGGAATGGGAAATGTTGGCGCTAATGCGGCGAAAATTTTATATAATGAAGATTGCAATATTGTGGCGGTTTCGGATTCTAGAGGCGGAATAATTTTAAAAGACCAAAGACCAAAGACCAAAGACCAAAAATTAAACATGGAGGGTTTAAATATTTTGAAAGTTTTGGAATATAAAGAAAAAAATGGCTCGGTTGCCGGATTTCATGGAACAAAAACAATTACCAATGAAGAATTGCTGGTTTTGCCGGTTGATGTTTTGATTCCGGCGGCGCTGGAAAATCAAATTACTATAAAAAATGCCCATGATATCAAGGCAAAAATAATTCTTGAGTTAGCTAATGGTCCGACTACGCCGGAAGCGGATAAAATTTTAGACGCGAAAGGAATTTTGGTTGTGCCGGATATTCTGGCCAATGCCGGCGGAGTGCTGGTGAGCTACTTTGAATGGGCGCAGAATCGAATGGGTTATTATTGGGATGAGCAAGAAGTTAATGAAAAATTAAAAAAGCAAATGATCCGATCATTTAATGATGTTTGGGCGGTTAAAGAAAAATATAAGGTTGATACCCGCGTCGCGGCGAATATTCTGGCGCTGGAAAGAGTGGTTAAAGCGATGAAATTGAGAGGGGTGTAGAAAAAGTTAAAAGTTAAAAGTTAAAAGTTCAAAGTTTTGGGCATTCGTTTTCAATTTTACTTGGATAATTGGGATAATCCAAGTGGAGTTTATGAAGTCAGAAAGTTAAATTTTTTGTCATTGCTTGCCCCGTTAGATAGTAATATTCTGCTTATAAGTGTTTGATATAAATTATCTAATGGAGCGAGGAGTCAGCAGACGACGAAGCAATCTCGTGCTTGGGGAAAAATTAAATGAAATAAAAAAATGACCGTATGATTTTTAATCAGTGACGGTCTTTTAAAATACACTTAGTCGTCATCTCTATCCGCCTCTTGGCAAGCGGCGAAACGTTCCGGAGTTTTTCTTTTGCATTTCTTGGCAGTTTCACATTGGGGTTCTTCGGGTTCGGGTTTGGGTTTGGGTTTGAATATATTAAATATGTTGAACATATTTACCTCCTTTTTGTTTTATTCATAATATTTTAACATTTTGGATTTGTCAAGAAGCGATATTTTTGCTACACTAAAGATAGAAAATAAGCGTAAATTCCAAATGACAAATTCCAAATGACAAATCAAGCTCAAAATCCAAATGACAAAGTTTTTGACATTGCGCATTTGATATTGAATTGACATTTGAGCTTTGACATTTGACATTAGTAATATTATGCTAAAAAAACGAATATATTTAGACAATGCCGCCACCACTCCGGTGGATCCGGCGGTTTTAAAAGAAATGATGCCGTATTTTATGAAAAAATTCGGCAATCCTTTTAGCGCGCATTTTTTCGGCCAAGAAGCGAAAGTGGCGATAGATAATGCCAGGGAACAGGTGGCGAATTTTTTAGGCGCAAGTTCGGAGGAGGTATTTTTTACCAGCGGCGCCACCGAATCAAATAATTGGACAGTTTTCGGAGTTTTAAAAAGCGTAAAAACAAGCGCGGCGGCGGAAAAACCGGGCAGCATTTTTGTCCCGCATATTATTACTTCAGCATTTGAACATCATTGTGTTTTGAATTCTTCTTTGGCTAGTGAAAAAGCTGGCGCAAAATTAAGCTTGATCAAGCCGAATGTGGATGGCGTTATTGACGCGCAAGATATTGCAAAAGAAATTACCGACCAAACAATTTTGATTTCAATAATGTACGTGAATAACGAAGTTGGCACAATACAGCCGATTAAAGAAATAGGCGAGATTATAAAAAATGCCAAAGCTGATCGTCTGGCAAAAGGAAATAAAATGCCTTTGTATTTTCATACTGACGCGGTGCAAGCGGCTAATTATTTGAAGTGCGATGTTGATTATTTGGGGGTTGATCTTTTAACATTGTCAGCTCATAAAATTTACGGTCCCAAAGGCGCGGGTTGTCTTTATGTCCGCCGCGGTACGCGGATCGCGCCGAGCCAATACGGCGGCGAGCAAGAAAGCAATTTGCGCGCCGGGACTCATAATGTGCCGGGAATTGTGGGCATGGGCAAGGCCGTGAGTTTGATCGAAAAGCATAAAAAAGGCCTGCCGAAAATGAAAAAACTCCGCGACAAATTGTTCGCGGAAATTATGAAAATTAGCGGAACTCAAATTAATGGTTCTCGGGAGTTTCGCGCGCCCAATAATGCTAATTTTAGTTTTAGGGGCATAGAAGGGGAGAGCTTGATTATATCTCTCGATATGGCCGGCATTGCCGCTTCTACGGGCTCTGCTTGCTCTTCCGCGAGTCTCGCGCCATCTCATGTTTTGACTTCAATGGGAATTTCTCCGGAGGTTGCTCACGCGAGTCTCCGTCTTACTCTGGGGAAAGACGCTACCGAGCAAGAAATAAATTATGTGATAAAAGAATTGCCACCTATTATTGAGCGGTTAAGGAAAATATCAGGGAGAAGATAGGGCTAGTGAGTAGGTTGTAGTGAGTAGTGAGTAGAAATAATATTAGGTTATAGTGAGCAATAAGCAGAAAAAGTATTTTAAATTTTTCTACTTACTACCAACTACTTACCACCCACTGATTTACAGGTATGGCACAAACAAAAATCCGACCATGCTGAATATTATTATAATGGATGCGATTATCCAAAATATTTTAATAATTTTTTTATGTTTCATTGTTGGAGTGTAGAAGGTGGAAGGTGGAATGTAGTTTAATACAATTTTGAATTAATTTGCTACTTTCCACTTTCTACTTTCCACTTTCTGTGTATGTTGTTTGATTTAAGTTATAAATTAAATTCCGGTGAAAAGCTCGTTGGCATTGCGCGAAAGCACTGGTTTTTAATTGTTCCGAGGCTGATAGAATTTTTAATCATTATATCACTATTGATTATTTTTGCAAATAAACTTGGCAATTCAAGAGAAAGTTTTGCAATTACCGTTATTTTAATTGCTTGTTTTATTGCTTATTTTATTTATACTTGGATTCTAACGCGCGTAGATTATTTTATTATTACCAGCGAGCGCATTATTAGAATAAAGCAGAAAGGGGTTTGGGACAGGGATTTGAATGAGATTTCGATTTTAGATATTAGCAATATCACGCTGAACGAAAAAGGAATCGCGGCGGCATTTTTGAAATTCGGTTCGATTAAAATAACTTTAAAAAATTCAGCATTGTTTAATATGGCAAATATTGCCGACTGCGCGAAAATTTATCAAGGATTAATAAAATTAAAAGGAATTAAAAAAGCATGAGGCGTTTTTTAAAACGGCAGTTTTCCGGCAAAAAAAATTTCAAGCTTATGATTTTGAATTCACCCTTTTGGCTGGTAATAGGGTTTATTATTTTTATTTTTGCTTTTTCCGCCTTTTTAAAGATTACCTGGCAGAAAATAGAGATTCAGGGACAAATCGATAAATTAAAAAAAGAAGCCGAAATGCTTGAAACAGATAATAAATATTTGATCGACTCCTTGGATTTTTTTGCGTCGGAAAGTTTTAAAGAGCGGGAGATGCGGCTAAAATTAAATTTGCAAAAACCGGATGAGCGGGTAATAATTATTTCTCGGGATGAAAATAGGTCAAAAGAGGAAATACCCGCCTCGGCGGACGATAAATCTCAGATGCTAGCCAATATAAAAAAATGGCGGGAATATTTTTTTAGGAAATAGAAAATTGATTTTTATATCGGAATAATATATTAAAATAAAAATGGCCATTAAAATTATTCGCGCGGGTATAGTATAACGGTATTATGTGTCCTTCCCAAGGATAAGACACGGGTCCGACTCCCGTTACCCGCTCAATAATATAAATGTCCACAATATCCTCGCGCAATTGCTTGACTTTAGCGGAACAATGATATATTATAAACGCAACAATGTTGCAACTATGAATTTGGATACTGTTTTTCAAAATATACATTCAAAGGGCGGGCGGATTACAAAAATCCGCAAGGAGATCGCGCGGACACTATTTGAAAAAAACTGTTTGATGTCTCAAGCGGATATTTTAACTGTATTGAAAAAGCGGCAAATCTGCCCTAATCGTTCAACTATTTTTCGCGAGCTGTTTTTCTTTGCTAAAAATAATATTATTATAAAAAATACTATTTTAGACATTGATTATTACGAAATCCCGCAAGATCACCATCATCATCTTGTTTGCTTAAGCTGTAATTCAATTATCAAAGTTGAAATCGGCAGCCATTTAGTAAAACAAGAAAAACAAATCGCCAAACAAAACAAATTTAATATTATTAACCATTCGTTGGAGTTTTATGGTATATGTAAATTTTGTCAAAATTTGGATTAGAATGATTTTTTAATAAAAATATGCGCATGTTTTGTAAAAATAGATGTGGAGGAATAATTGATTATGTGATCATACTATCCCCTGTGTTTATTCCCTACTTCTTTTTAAAAATAAAGAAATTTTTTAAAAAATAATTATTATCTAAACGGTCTTATGAAAAAAATACTATTCGCTATCGGGGTTGTCACAATTATTGTTTTGGGGATTTACGCGGTATCAAATATTGCCCAAAAGTCCAAAAACGATTCTCAAAAAATCACAATTGTCGCGACACTTTTTCCATTATATGATTTTGTCAAAAATGTCGGCCAAGATAAAGTAGAAGTTTTACTGCTCCTTCCGCCGGGCATCGAAGCGCATAGTTTTGAGCCAAAACCAAGCGATATTGTCAGAATCAACGAAGCAGACTTATTAGTTTATACCGGAAAATTTATGGAACCATGGGCCGAAGATATTATTAATGGGATATCCGGAAAAAATGTAAAAGTCGTTGACGCGAGCTCGGAAATAGAATTAATGAAAGAGGGCGAAGAACATGAAGAAGAACACGAGGAAGCGGAAGAACATAGACATGAACATAACGGGATCGACCCGCACATCTGGCTTGATTTTGACAACGCTAAGATCATGGTTGACAACATCGCCAAAGCCATGGCGGAAAAAGACGCTGCTAACGCCGATTATTATCAAAAAAACGCAACCGAGTATAAAAACCAATTGACAAAATTGGATAATGAATACGAAACAGCCCTTTTTGAATGTAAAACCAAAAAAATTATTTATGGCGGTCATTACGCTTTCGGATATTTGGCTCATCGCTACGGACTTGAGCATATAGCCGCGCAGGGATTTTCGCCGGATGCCGAACCAACCGCCCCAGATCTCATAAATTTGGTCGAACAAATAAAAAAAGACAATATTGGATATGTTTTTTACGAAGAATTAACCAGCCCCAAAATTGCCGAAATCATAGCTGTTGAAACAAAAGCAAAAATGCTTCTTTTGAACGCCGCGCATAATCTGGCTAAAGAAGATTTTGAAAACAATGTTTCATTCCTTTCAATTATGGAAAATAATCTAAAAAATCTTTCTATCGGGCTTCAATGCAACAATTAAATTAAACAATTATGAAAGCAATTATTGAAGCAGACAACTTGACAGTGTGTTATGGCTCAAGCGAAGCTATAAAAGACATTACTTTCTCTGTATATTCCGGCGATTTTGTCGGTTTGACAGGACCCAACGGTTCCGGAAAAACAACGGTTATAAAAGCGCTGCTCGGACTTTTACCGATAACAAAAGGAAAGATATCTCTTTTTGGACAAACGCAAAAATCTTTTACCGACTGGGGGAAAATCGGCTACTTGCCTCAAAAATTATCAAGCTTAAACCCTCTTTTTCCCGCTTCGGTGGAAGAAGTTGTTTTTCTTGGACTTTTATCTAAGAAAAAAATGCTTAAAATTATTACCAAAGATGATAAAGAAAAAGTTCAAAAGATATTAAATGCTCTGGAAATTTCCGATTTAAAAAATAAAACATTGTCCGAGCTTTCGGGCGGACAGCAACAGCGAGTCATGCTGGCTCGCTCGCTTGTGGCAGAGCCGGATGTTTTGATTTTTGACGAGCCCTCAACCGCGCTTGATCCGGAATCGCGCGAAGCGTTTTTCGCTCTTATTCAAAAGCTGAATAAAGAGAATGGGATTGCCATAATTTTGATTACGCATGACATCGGCTGTATCGGGCGTTTTGCCAATAAGCTTATGTATCTGGACAAAAATTTGATTTACTTTGGGAGTTTCAGCGAATTTTGCCGGTCAGGGAAAATGAGTTCGTATTTCGGCCCCGATAGCCAGCACATTATTTGCCATCAACACAACTAATATGGACATAGTTAATTTTCTACAATATTCATTCATTCAAAAAGCTTTTTTTGCCGGTTCGTTTGTCGCTATTACCTGCGCGGTGTTGGGAATGTTTTTAGTGCTTCGTAAAATGTCATTGATCGGCGACGGACTTTCCCATGTAAGTTTTGGCGCGATCGCTTTGGGTCTGTTTTTTGGCGTGTATCCGTTTTATGTGGCTGTGCCTGTCGTGATGCTTGGGTCGCTTGCGATACTAAAAATTACTGAAAAAGCAAAAGTTTATGGCGACGCGGCGATTGGCATCGTATCGGCAATCGGCATTGCCGGCGGAGTTATTTTAGCAAGCTTGTCAAAAGGATTTAATGTTGATCTTTTCAGCTATCTTTTTGGAAATATCTTGGCTATCAGCGCCACAGAAGTTATTCTCTCTATAATTCTTTCTTTTTTAATGTTAGCTGTGTTGTTTTTTTTCTATTGGGATTTATTCTCCGCGACTTTTGACGAAGAATACGCCAAAACAACAGGCATAAAAACGAATTTTATAAATACGCTTTTGGCGCTGCTTACGGCAGTTACCGTTGTCTTATCGGTAAAAGTGGTTGGCGTAATGCTCGTGTCCGCGCTTCTTATTTTGCCGGCTGTAACCGCTTTGCAACTGGCAAAAGGATTTAAAACAGCAATCATACTTGCCGTTATAATATCACTTGCGTCTGTTGTTTCGGGAATAACTTTATCCTTTTTTCTTGATTTGCCGACAGGAGCGACGATTGTGATGATAAACGCTGTTTTTTTCGGTTTCGCGCTGATTTATAAAAAAATAAGATAATTTATGAATTATCTTATTTTTTTACCGCTTTGGCTACCGCTTTGGCTACCGCTTTGGCTACCGCTTTGGCTACCGCTTTGGCTACCGCTTTGGCTACCGCTTTGGCTACGCGCTTATCCAGCGCCGAAGGAATAATATAATTTGGCGCGAGTTTATTTTTTGGCACAAGATTGGCGATGGCATATGCGGCGGCAATTTTTGTTTTATCGGTTATTTCCTTGACGCGCGCGTCAAGAATTCCGCGGAATAATCCCGGAAATACAAGCAGGTTATTAATTTGATTGGGATAATCAGAGCGGCCGGCGCCGATAATTTTGGCGCCGGCTTTTTTTGCTTCTTCGGGAGTAATTTCCCCGATTGGATTAGCAAGAGCGAAAATAATCGGATTTTTCGCCATTGCGCGAATCATTTCACGGGTTAGGATTTTTGGCGCGGATACGCCGATAAATACATCAGCGTTTATTAGCGCTTCAGCCATAGTGCCTTGGAAATTTTTTGGATTTGTCAGCGAGGCAAGCTCCGTTTTGTATTTATCATTGCCAACCCTTGAATTATATATTGCGCCTTTGGAATCGCAAACTATTAAATTTTTTGCTCCGGCAGCGGTTAAAAGCTTAGCGGTGGCGTTTCCCGCCGCACCCGCGCCGCACAGAATTATTTTCGCGCCGGCAATTTTTCTTCTGGATAATTTTAAGCCGTTGATGAGTCCGGCAAGAATTGCGATGGCTGTTCCTTCCTGATCGTCGTGAAAAACAGGAATATCCAGTTCTTTTTTTAATCGCTTTTCTATTTCAAAGCATTTAGGCGAGGCGATATCTTCAAGATTGATCGCTCCAAAAACCGGCGCGATATTTTTTACGGTTTTAATTATTTCTTCCGTATCCTGAGTGGCGAGGCAAATTGGAATAGCGTCCACATTGCCGAATTTCTTGAAAAGAATAGCTTTACCTTCCATGACAGGGAGCGCCGCCTCGGGGCCGATATTTCCCAAACCTAAAACTCGCGAGCCGTCAGTGACGATGGCAATCAAATTATTGCGCGAGGTGTAATCATAAACAGTTTTTTTATCTTTGGCGATTGCGAGGCATACCTCCGCTACGCCCGGCGTATAAGCGCAAGCGAGGTCGTTTTTTGTTTTGAGAGAAATCTTGCTTTTAATTTCGATTTTGCCTTTATTTTTGAAATGCAATTTTAAGGATTTTTTTCCGTAATTCATATGGATATTTTTTGAGTTTAAATTTTACGCGTGCTTATATTCTAACATTTTTTTAGTGAAAATGTAAGTATTGTATATTGTTCATCGAATATAAAAAACTACCGCCATAAAAATTCAGGCGATAGTTAATTAAAATCTATGATCATTTTTTTGATATCGCGCTATCAAACCTCCGAGAGACAATTTTCCAATCGATAATTTTGATAAAAGCTTCGATGTAATCGGCTTTTTTTATTCCATAATCGAGCATATAAGCATGTTCAAAAACATCCATGATTAAAATCGGTTTCAGTCCGGCCAAATGACCGTGGTCATGCTCATTTATCCAAATATTAAGCAGTCTTTTCGCGCTTGGTTCGTAATAGGCGATCGTCCAGCCGACTCCGCGCATTGCGCCGGTAGCTTTGAAATTTTTTTCCCAAGTTTCCAGCGAGCCGAAATTTTCCGCGGCTTTTTTGGCGAACGGAGAATTTTTATCCAAAGGCGAGCTATTTTTTGCCAAATTTTCAAAATACAATTCATGAAGCCGCATGCCGTTCCACTCCCAGCCGAACCGTCGCTTCATTTCTGCGAATTCCGGAGTCGCGAGATCGCCGGTTTTCGTCAATTCCAGCAATTTTTCCAAAAGTTTATTGGTATTGGCAATATAACCCTGATAAAGCGTAAAATGCGTTTTTAGCAAGTTTTCGCTTAACCCTTCAATACCTAAAAGATGTTCGAAATTTTTCGCTTCATAAGCCATATATTTTGTTTCCTTTCCGTAATTACAATTAATTATACAGCAATTATATTATAAATACAAAAGGTGAATAAAAAATGAAGAAAAGACTGGCGTGCGTTTTTAATTTTACTGAATTTATGCTATAATATTAAAATGTTTTAATATTAATTATTTTCAAATATGCCAAGCATTCAAGAATCATTTGATCGCATTAATCAGATAAAAAAAGAGCAAAAAAACGCCAAAGGCGCCTATAGAGACGCTTTGGAAAATTCGGATAATCATCGAAAAATTTCGGAAGAAATGAAATCTTTAAGAGAGAAGAAAAAGCAAATCGAAACTATTATCCAAAAAGATTTGGGCGATATGTACCAAAAAATCGAGGATTTGGATCTTGAACTCAAAGGGCAGAAAGAAATGATCGGCGATATTGCGATCGCGTCTTTAATGAAAGGGAACACGGTGGAAGTGAAAGATGAATACGGCAATTTTTACGAGCCGGTATGGTCGGTGAAATTCAAGAAAAATGAAAGCAAACATCCGGAAGGTGAATTATAAAATAATAAATAAATGAAATTAAAAGACAACATGGAATTTCAGTTGTTTTTTTAATTTAAAATATAATCGTATAAGGCGTCTAATTTTTAAGTATTTCGAAATCAATTTTTTTACCGTGGCAGTCTTTGAGTTCCGCCCAGACTAAAACAATTTTGATATTTGGATATTTTTTCAAAATCGCGCTCTGCGATTTTTTCATATCTTCGATTTGTTTTTCTTTTTCTTCGGATGGAGAGTTGAAACGGTAGCTTTGGGCATAAGCGCCGCAATCGCTATGGTGGCAAATTATAACTTTTTCCGCCTGGTGAAGTTCGGTGGAAACCGCAACATTGCTAAGAAGATTATTTTTTAATTCTTCGCTGCCATCGGCAAGCACTTTGCTCGATCCGGCCAAAGAAATTACATCATGTCCGCCTTCAAAAAGGCCGGATTTATCAACCCATTCATCTATCGCATTATTTAGTCTGAAATCCATACAACGGATCAATAAATTTTTACAAGTGTGAGACATATAAAAATAAGTTAAAAGTTTAAAGTAGAAAGTAAAAAGTTTTAGAAAACAATACAAGTATAGGAAATTTTCAGCAAAATGTCAAAAAAAATAGGGACAAGCCCTATGTTTAAAAATCAAGCATTATTGGTGGTGGGTGCTGCTCATTAGAGCGAGGCGGGAAAATTATACCTCTAATGGGTAAGTTATATGACCCGAAGTACTTTTCTGCAAGCGGCATTGCTCTTTCTATATATTCGACAAGAGCTTCGGTTTCTTCGACTTCATTTTTAAAAGAATTTCCTTTCTTAGCAATCCATTTGCAATTTCCATGGACTGATAATAAAATTTCTTCTATAGAAGTTGAAAAAATTTTAAGCCGTTCTTTTGTTTGATATGCTACGCTTCGAATCCTGTGCTTGTCAGTTTCTATAAAGACAAATGCTCCGCCTAAAGACGGGACAATGCTTGGACTTTTAAAATTAAGACTGAACATTGCTCTCTTGTAAGCTTCTTTAAAACCTTGGTCTGGACATTCTATGACCAGAACATCCGGAGTTCGTTTAGAAGCCGGGCAAGATGCATTTTGCAATATTCTTCTTGTTGATTTTTTTCTTTCTTCCTGAATTTTAATCCTCTCCTTCTGTTTATTTGATAGCTTGATTCGTTTATTTTTAATTCTAATTACTCCATTATTAGAATTAAAAATAAAAAAAGCCATCTTTAATGCGCTGTTATTATTATAATATCATTTTTAAATTTGTCAAGGGTGGCAGGTCACTATTTTTTTATTTTAAATTTTGCAGGTCTGATTTTATAACAAAGCAATGTGGTTTTTGTTTCTAAATAAGTCTTGATTTAGCGGGAAATATAAGGTATAATGTAAAAATAAGAAATAAATTTGCCGAAGTAGCTCAGTTGGTAGAGCAATGCTTTCGTAAAGCAGAGGTCGCGAGTTCGACTCTCGCCTTCGGCTCCAGAAAATTAATTTTTAAATAATTAATTAACAAATAAAACTATGGAAAAACCAAATGTAAGAGTTTTGTATCTTTACGCGTTCGCATTGGTCGGGTTGGCGTTGGTGGTCTCCGGATCTGTTCGGCTTCTGGACTTAGGTCTTAAAATGTATGTTTTTAAAAAAGCGGATCAGCCGCAAGATTATAGAAATATGCCGCCCTATCCGCCGATTACGATCAATCAAAAAACAGACGAAGTGAAATATTCAGAAACGATAACTCCGGAGCAGAAAATTGCGCTTGATAACTGGATTACGGAGTTCAAATATTGGAACGAAAATCAAAAAAATATTGACTATCTCGCGAGCAGCCGCCAGAGCACTGCGTCAAACTCTTTCGCGATGATCTTGATCGGTTTGCCGCTTTATCTTTATCATTGGAGGATCGTGAGAAAAGAGGCGAGAGAGAATAACAATAATATCCAATAAATTTTTAGATATACTGAGAAGAAACGAATATGGCGATATTGTTAAATTTTACGTCTTGTGTTAGCATTTTGATATATAAATTAAGGTAAATTATGATCAGCGATAAAATATCATCATCAAAAATAATATTAGCCATAGTTGTTTTGGCTGCTTTGGGCGCAATAGCTTATTCTGTCGCGCTTAAAAAAGTTCCGCCGGTTGCAGTTCAGCCGACGGTTAGTCCGATAATAACGCCACAACCGACAGCAATGGAGCCGACATTAACACCGACGCCTGTTATAACAACAGAGCCGACACCCAATATTGATATTTCCGACTGGAAGATTTACAGGAATGATAAATATGGGTTTGAAATAAAATATCCAAGTGGTTGGATAGTTAGAGAAGAAACGGAGTTTGACTTGTCTAAATTAGGAAATGATAACATTATTAAAGCATCCGGTACAGAATTTTGGCTAGGGCTTGGGACTAAAAATCCACCAGCGGAATTTTTTTCATTACAGGTTATGAATAAAAGTATTGATGAAGCGATAGCTTTTGATTGGACTTCTTTTGGTAAAAGAACAGGCAAGTCTATAATTATTGGCGGCACAGAAGGGGAAAAATTAAATGGCGCTTTTTATGGAACAGAATACGTTTTTTATAACGGAAAAACATATTTTTTTAAGCAGTTTGATTCTATTGATGAAACAGATTGGGAGAAATACGATAGAGTTATTTCAACATTTAAATTTATAAAATAAGTTTCATTCGCTATTAAGTTCTATCGACTAAAAAAAACGAGTATTTTCTCGTTTTTTTATAATTTTGTTGACAAAATAAGGGTTTGTGATATGATTTTAGTATTGCTTTAAACAAAAAGCGACAAATAGGAGTACAGGTAAAAATGCACACTACAAAAGAAATCAAAAAAACGGAAATCCTACGGGGTTTCAAGGCATCAATGGATGAACAAACAGACAAGACAGGAGTGATGTAAATGCTAGGAAAGAAAATAATCGAAAAGATATCTGTAATAATGGCTATGGCTTTGCTGACTTTAGTATTAACCTCAGGTGTAGCAGTGGCAGTAGATAAAAATGACGGAGATGTTATTGGTGAATATAAAACTGTAGTTGCTTTGTCAAATGGAGCAAATTGGGGAACTGAATATGGACTGCTAGAGTATCAATGTGTTGCTTATGCAAAACGTTTCTACACCAAGTTATTGGATACGAGCAAATGGACAGGACTTGCTTCTGCTTATCAGTATTATACAAATGCTGAAGCAAGGGGACTAACGCCTTATCCTAACGGCGGATCTATGTCGCCTCAGCCAGATGATATTCTCAGTTTTAGAGGTGGTACAAATGGCCATGTGGCGATAATTACAGAAGTAGGTGAAAACTATGTTAATGTCATTGAGCAAAACGTGAAAAGAAATGATGCAATGGGTCCTCCTAATCATCAAATTCCATACAATAAAGCCACAAACATGATTGGCGATGAAAATGGACTTAGGACTGATATTGGGCTCTATGTTCAAGGCTGGATTCGCAAAGATGCTTGGTCATTTAATGATGGCAAGATGGATAATCTTAATATGGCCGAACGCTGGGAAGCTCACTATGTCGAATCTTCCTCAGTCGGCACCGACGGAAAATATCGTATCGATCCGGGAATTGATCCGTGGATACAGCACGACGGACTTTCCCTCGATTCAAACAATTATAATGCCATAGAAATTAATATGGCCTCGAATGCGCCGGACGGAATGGGAAAGATATATTTTACGACATCAGGCTCGTCTACCTACGACGAAAATAAGCACATAGATTTCTATGCGACCAATGACGGCAACTGGCGAACCTATACCGTCTATATGAAAAATCACCCTTGGTGGTCTGGCACGATAATCGGCATCAGAATAGATCCGGCCACTACAGGAAAACCTGGAACAGACAATACGGATATTATCGGTTTTGACTGAATCAAGGTCATCAAAACTGACAAGAAGCCAAGAATCGTTTCGGTAACAACTGACTCTTCAGTCTATTTTCCAGGGAGTACAACCGTGATCTTTAATTATCTGATCAATAATCCGTTTGATAATCAGATAACCGATACCAAGCTTTATGCCGCGCTTCAGCCTTCAGGTTCAGGTACGAGTAATGGATGGGTGACAGATAATTATTGGGTATATAATAATTATCCGACGACGCTCTATAGCGGGAGAACATATGGATACGAAAAACGATATCGTTTGTCGGAATCATTCCCATTCGTTGAGGGAAGCTTTGACGCCTATTTGCGGATTTATAACGAAAACACCAATGAAGAGTATGA
Source organism: Patescibacteria group bacterium (assembly GCA_018896765.1). Taxonomy (GTDB): domain Bacteria; phylum Patescibacteriota; class Minisyncoccia; order JAHIHE01; family JAHIHE01; genus JAHILZ01. The sequence goes on from JAHILZ010000016.1 coordinate 34,119, forward strand.
CTATAAATATTTGTTGCCTGCTTTCACGGTAAGTTCAAGCATTACGCCAACACCGACTTCAACGCCGACAGTCTTGCCGACATCCACCGCGGTAACTCCCATGCCGACGATACCGGAATCGACAGCAACGCCAATGCCAACATTGAACCCAATACCGACGAGCACACCGACACCTCCGCCTTATGAAGCGATATACGAAAAATCGGTAGTGACCAATGGCACAGCCAATTCGCCGAACTGGTGGCTGGAAAATGGTTTCAGGAGAAAAGTCGCGGACGACGCAACCCTCCAAAGCATCTTTAGCTCGAATGGAAACAAATATTGGATCTTCAGCGACAGCGATATAAACAAGATACTCCAAGGATTAGATATATTGATATCGCCGCCATCAACCCCAACTCCGACGCCCACTGTAGTACCGACTAGCACTCAACCGCCCACTCCGCCGCCGGAAGCAACACCGTTACCAACGCCAACTCCGACAATTCCACCACTAAGCACAGCTTCGCCGATACCGGCCGATGTTTTCAGTCAGGAAGGTGAGAATTATTTGAAAGCTTTGGCTGACGCTTTTATCGCGGAAAACAAAACTTACGAAGAGTTCAAGCTGTATGTGCTCAATGGAACAACTCAAGACAAAGCTCTGGTAGAGATAGTTCTGGAACAAGTGATCAAACAAAGATTTCCTGTGCTAGTATCGAATCCGGTTGCAAAGATCGATTTTAACAGTGATGGCATCATAACTTCGGAAGATCTAATAATAGTCGCAAGCTATTTCGGAGAAATGAACCAAACGTTATATTCACGCTATGACGTAAACCAAGACAACGCAATAGATATTTACGACCTAGTGCTTGTCAGTATTAATATCGAATGAACAAATTTTACCAGATTTAATTTTTACTCTGGTTTTTTTATTTATAGCTTTATTTCCCTATTTTATTTTTTGTGGTATAATCATATTGTTTTGAAGATCAGTGGTTTATTGAATTTAGCTAGAGAGCTCGCCTCGGTTCGAGTCGCCCGCCTAGACTTTTACCTTGATTCAATTTGATTGAAGCGGGCGATGATCTAGTCGAGGCTGGAAGCGGGAAAGCACATATATGGAAGAAATTTTATCTCAGATTAAGGCATTTCAAAAAAGACTTGGCGATTTGGCGATTATTCTTAATCTTCCTAAACTAAAAGCGGAAATCGTCGGATTAGGATTGGATACGGAGGATCAGGGTTTTTGGCAAGACCAGGCAAAAGCGAAAGAAACATTGAAAAAAATCGAATTTTATAAAAAAGAAATAAGCGGTTTTGAAAATTTAAAAACAGAGCTCGGAGAGCTTGAAGAGTTGGTCGGCTTGATCAAAGAAACGCCGGATAAAGATTTGGAAAAAGATATCAAAAAACGTTTCGTGAGCGTTCAAAAAGAATTTCAAGCTTTTGAATTTAAGACATTGTTCAAAGAAAAATACGATCCTTCCTCGGCGATTATGGCGATTCACGCCGGCGCCGGAGGGTCGGACGCGCAGGATTGGGCCGAAATACTGACCAGGATGTATTTGAGATTTTTTGAAAAAATGGGCTTCCGCGCGAAAATTATTGACGAAAGCAAGGGAAAAGAAGCGGGGATTAAAAGCGCGGTAATTGATGTTAGCGGATCTTATGCTTATGGATATTTGCGTTCTGAGGCCGGAGTGCATCGCTTGGTGCGAATTTCTCCTTTTAACGCGGACGCGTTGCGGCATACATCGTTTGCTCTGGTTGAAGTTTTGCCGGAAATCGGAGAAATCGCGGAAGTAAAAATCGATCCCAAAGATCTTAAAATAGATACATTTAAATCTTCCGGTCCGGGCGGACAGTATGTAAATAAAACTGAATCGGCGATTCGGCTTACGCATATTCCCAGCGGTTTGGCAGTTGCTTCACAAAGCGAGAGAAGCCAGGCGCAGAACAGAGAAGTGGCTATGAAAATCTTGCGCGCCAAATTACACCAAAAATATCTGGAGGACCGGCAGGCGGAAAAGAAAAAAATTCGCGGAGAGTTTAAATCCGCTGAGTGGGGAAATCAGATTCGAAGCTATGTTTTGCATCCTTATAAAATGGTTAAGGATCATCGCACCGGATATGAAACATCAAATGCCGAACGCGTTCTTGACGGTGATATAATAGATTTTATCGAATCGTATCTAAGAAAGAGCGGTAAAAAATAAGCGGGTAGGTTGTAGTGAGTAATTTGTAGTATTAATTTCTACCCACTACTCACTACTCACTACTCACTACTCACTACTCACTAACTTATGATTATTTTTCAAGCGGTTAGCAAGAATTATATAAATAATATTTCATCCCTTGAGGATATTAATCTCGTGATTAATCGCGGGGAGTTTGTTTCAATTGTCGGCCAATCCGGGGCGGGAAAAACCACGCTTCTTAAATTGATGATTATGGAAGAAAAGCCGACAAAAGGAGAGATTTTTTTTGACAAGCTAATGCTAAGCAAAATCAAAAAATCTTCTTTGCCGACATTGAGGCGCAATATCGGGATGGTTTTTCAAGATTTTAAATTGATAAATACGAAGACCGTATTTGAAAATGTGGCGTTTGTGCTGGAGGTTCTCGGCAAAACGCAAATAGAAATAAACAAAAGCGTTACAGCGGCTCTCGATATTGTCGGCATAAAAGATAAAGATAGCTGTTTTCCCTATCAATTGTCAGGAGGCGAACAGCAAAGAGTGGCGATTGCCAGGGCGATTGTCCATCATCCGATTATTTTGATTGTTGATGAACCGACAGGAAATCTCGACTTGCTGAATGGATGGGAAATAGTTAAACTTTTAGTTAAAATTAACGAACTTGGAACGACTGTTATTCTTGCTACGCATAATCGGGAGATAGTAAATTCTTTGAATAAGCGAGTGGTTACTTTGGATAAAGGAAGAATTGTGCAAGATCAAGCGACAAACGGGAAATACATTATCTAATCCATTTTAACATATTAACATTTTAATCCCGAGCACTCGGGACTAAAATGCTAGAATGATTTTATGTTTCTTACGAAATTAAAAAGAATTTTTAAAACAGCCATTGTTAATTTTTGGCGCAACGGTTCTATAAATATCGCTACGACCGGCATTATGACCGTCACTCTTTTGTCGATTAGCATTTTAGTTATTTTGACATTCTTGGGAAATAGCTTGATTGAAAATTTTAAAACCAAAATCGATATCAGCGTTTATTTTTTTTCTGAAGCTTCGGAGGAAGATATTTTAAAAGTCAGGGATGAAGTAGTTGCTTTGCCGGAGGTCCGGGAGATTTTGTATATTTCAAAAGAACAAGCTTGGGAGCGCTTTAAGGTTCAATATTCCGATAATCCCGTTATCAGCCAAGGCATTGGAGAGCTGGATGAAAATCCGCTTTTTGCCACATTAAGCATTAAGGCAAAAAATATGGATCAATATTCAAAAATTAACGAATTTCTGTCCAATGCGCGTTTTAAAGATACAATTCAAAAAGTCAGTTTTGATGATAATAAGACACAGATTGCCAAGTTATCATTAATTACTAAAACTGCTCAAAAAGACGGGGCGATAGTTATTTTAGTTTTTGTTATTATTTCGCTTTTCGTAATTTTTAACGCCGTCAGGCTCACAATGTACAATTATAAGCAAGAGGTAAAAATTATGAATTTAGTGGGAGCGGGAAAGTGGTATATTCAGCTTCCTTTTATAATTGAGGGGGCTCTTTATGGCATAATAGGAAGTATTTTTTCCATATCAATTCTCGCGGGCATGATTTTTTTGACTAAAGACGCGCAGAATATTGAAAGCTTTCTTTATGGCGGTTCATCGGCGGGGGTTTTTAAGGGTTCGTTAACCGAATATTTCAAGAATAATTTTTTGCTTATTTTTGGGGTACAGCTTGCGGCGGGTATTTTTATTGGCGTTTTGAGCAGTTTGATTGCCATTAGGAAATATATGAAAATATAAAACCATGAAGAAAATTTATATTTATCAATTTTTCCCGCTATGCGGGATCCCGATGAGGCGGGACAATGAATTTTCAATTCCCAATGAAATAATTTTCAAACGAATTAAAAAAACTCTCCTGAAAAGCGAGTTTTTTATTTTTCATGTAACTAATTTACAAAATAGATTTTTTTTGTTTATTTCTAAAATACGCGAAATAGATTGTTATCATTACGATATAGTTTAGCGCCAAAAACCATGGAGTGCCCCATGAAAGCCCATCAAATTTTATATCAGAAATCGGCCAAAGAAACGGGGTTGAATAGAATGCCGAAGAATGGGTTGGAATATCAATTAAAATATGGACGAGCCACCCGCCAAGCTCCCAAGAAATTATTGATTTAACTGCTCCCTGCGATATTTTGCGTTTTAAGAAAAGCAAAGCCGTAATAATTATAAATACGGCAAAAAAAATGACAAAGCTGTGGCCTATGGCGTAAAGTGTTGAAACAATTTGCAAGACAGGATAGAAATTTTGCCGGGGCGGTTCGATTTTTTCCGGGCCCGGCAAATCCGACATTGAAATTTTTCCGAGCATTAGCTCAATTAAAATCCAGGCGATGGGAATAGCAAAAGCAAAGAGATCGGGAAATACTCCCCAGAATATCGCTAATTTCATATTCAGCGGTTTTTTAATTTTTTCTTTTAAAATTTTAAATGCCGCCCAAGTCCAAAATACGTGCGAGAAAAAATCCATAATATTAAAATTGATTATTTTAGAAAATAATATTATCAGTATACCATTTTAAGTAAAATTTATCAAAAAAATTTTTATGATTCAAGGCTTGATTTTTTCGCGTTTTTTGGGTAGAATGAATAAGAATTTAAAGTATTTAGATGAAAACAATTTTTGACTTAAAAAAAGTAAATTTTCGAAAGGCTTTCGTTTCTGACCTGAAAGATCTCTTTGAAATTGGCAAAATGGATTTCGGAGATGAGAAATGGCTGACCGCCAAATTTTTGGAAGATTCGCTTTTGGAGATCGGATATCATTATATTGCCGAATATGACAGTAAAACGGTTGGCGGCATAATAGTCACTAAATATGATTTTCCTAAAAACTGGATTTATTACCTGGTCGTTCACCCTGATTATCAGAGGAAAGGCATAGGAAGCGCGATCTTAAATCTTGTGGAAAAAGATGTGATCAATAATCTACCCAAAAAAGATTCTCTTTATGTTGATGTCGGAACAGAGCCGGAAGATTTAGCTGCCAGAAAATTTTATTTTAAAAATGGATTCAAGAGCGAAGGCCGGGTGGAGAATTGGTTTGACGATGGAATGCCGGCATTGGTTTTAAGGAAAAGTTTGAGATAAAATAGCGCGCATATTTCATTATCGTCTATTGGTAGGAAAATTTCTTGATTTATTTCCGAAAAAATGCTAAAATTATTATATGGTTGCAAAATTACAAAAAAGCCCGTGGAATAAGGGTTTTACAAAAGAGAATCATTCGTCAGTCCTGAAGATTTCCCAGACAATGAAGGAAAAGAAAATAGATAATTTTGCCGGTTGGAGAAAAAAGTGCATAGAGAAAGGCCTGTTAAAAAGCAAATATCCTGATTTTAAAAAAAACGAGGATTTGGCGGAGCTTATTGGAGTTGTTTTAGGCGATGGGCACATACAATCATTTCCAAGGACTGAGCGACTAACCATATCATCACATTCAAAAAATAGAGGTTTTATCAATAGATATGCCTGCCTTATCGAAAAAGTAATCAAGAAAAAACCTTATTGCGAGAAAATTAAAAATGCAAATTGCGTGCGAATAAGCATTTACGAGAAATTCATCAGCAAAAGACTAAAAATACCGGCAGGAAATCGCAAAGATTTAGTCGCTAAAATTCCTGAATGGATAAGCGCCGACAAAAAGATTTTAACAAGATATTTACGAGGATTATATGAAGCTGAAGGTTCTTTCTGTGTTCATAAGCCGACCTATACTTATAAATTTTTATTTAGCAACAAGAATAAAACATTATTGGATAATGTTTACGGCGCATTAAAAATTTTTGGTTTTCATCCCCACAGAGGCGCATACCGGATTCAAATTTCAAAAAAAGAAGAAGTTTATAAAATTAAAGACTTGATAAAATTCAGGAAATATTAATTATTGGGAGATCTGCTAAAGGTAGGCAAGTGGGCTCTGAACCCATTAATCTAGGTTCGATTCCTAGTCTCCCAGCAATTTATAAAATTTAGAAATAATAAGTAGAATATTAAATTTATTCTATGAATCAAAAACGAATTTTTATAATTCACGGCTGGGAAGGAGCGCCGGAGTCTAATTGGTTTCCGTGGCTGAAAAAGCAATTGGAAAAGCAAGGATTTGAAGCAATAGTTCCAGTGATGCCGAATACTGATAATCCGATTTCTTCTGAATGGCTGGCGTATATGCAAAAAATCATCAGCAAGCCCGATAAAAATACTTATTTAGTCGGCCATAGTCTTGGAGTTATCGCTATTCTCAGGTTTCTTGAATCGCTTTTGCCAGAGCAAAAAATCGGCGGGGCGGTGTTTGTCGCGGGATTTTCGGAATCAGTGGGCATTAATGAAACAGAAAGTTTTTTTGCCGCGCCTCTTGATTACGAAAAAATTAAAAATTCCGCGGAAAAATTTATTGCCATCAATTCCGATAATGATCCCTATGTGCCGCTTAAGAAAGGCGAGATATTAAGAGATAAATTAGGAGCAGAACTTATTATAGTGCAAAAAGGCAGCCATTTCCACGAAGGCGCGGGATTTACAGAATTACCAATAGTTTTAGAAAGTTTATTAAAAATCTATGCCAAAAGAAAGATTTAAAATAATACCCGTATCACTTCTAATCTTAATTAAGGATGGCAATATCCTTCTTTCAAGGCGCTTTAATACCGGGTATGAAGATGGAAATTATGGTGTTGTATCCGGCCATTTGGACGGCAATGAAACATTCATGGAAGCGATGGCGCGGGAAGCGAAAGAAGAAGCGGGCATTGATATAGCCGCAAAAGATTTAGAAGTGGCGCATGTAATGCACCGAAAATCTCCGCCGGATGAGCGAATTGATTTTTATATCAGAGCGAACAATTGGCAAGGCGAGCTGAGAATTATGGAGCCGAATAAATGCGATGATTTAAAATGGTTTTCAATTGATAATCTACCTGCCAATACAATTCCTTACATAAGGCAGGCGATTGAAAAAATCAGAAAGAAAATTTTTTACAGCGAATTCGGGTGGTAAAATATTTTTATAAAACTATGCGCCAAATAAAACTCATAGAATTTGCAAACAAAGCAGATGATTTATTGCGAGGTATTTTAGTGTCAAGCGGCGATAGCGCCAAAGTAGTTTTAATGTGTGGGGGATTTGAGCGGTCGGCTACCACTGAAAAGAAGTTTAAGGCATTAGCAGACAGATTGATTGAAAATAATATTTCTTCCTTGCGATTTGATTGCGCCGGTTGCGGTTTGTCGGACGGAGATTTTTCAAAAACAACCGTAAAAAGAATGACTGACGATTTACGAAGCGCCGTTGAATTTTTAAAAGAAGAAGCTGAGACTGAAAATATTTCTTTGGTTTGCCATAGTTTATCGGCTTGCGCGGCAGGGAGAGTATTGGATGAGGCGAATTTTAAAAAAATTGTATTAATAGCGCCGGCCTTAAATCAAAAAGATTTATTAAGATATTGGTTCACGAAGCAAGAGGAAGAAAGCAAAAAAATAAATATTAAAATTAATTGGAATAATTTTAAAAATTATTTGGATGAGAAGCGGTTTCGGAAAGATTGTCTTAGAACCGATAAAATGACAAAAGCAAATTACATTTCGTCCGCTTATTTTTTGGAAAATAAAGACAAGGATTATTCCGCTTTATTTAAAAAGAATGATAATGTTTTTCTTGCGCGCGGAGATAAAGATGATAAAGTTCCTTTAGAGAGTTTGAATATTAAATTCAAAAATGAAATTATTGTTAAAGGCGGAGATCATGACATAGAAAGGCCGGATATGTTTGAGCAATGGATAGAAAAAACAGTTGATTTTCTAAAATAAGTTTTATTATCGCTTTATAAAGCCGGTTGGTTAAAAAGAATTCTCAAAGATTCTTTTTTTTGCTTTTTTGGCCAAAAAATAGTAAAATTAAGATAAGAAAAAGAGCTTTTTAATTACAGTAAAACATTATTTAACCCGTTAGAAATAAAAAAATATTTTTAATGCGGCGTGTAATAAATAAAACTATTGATATGACAATTTCTAATGGGTTGAATAGAAGAGAGGAAGATATAGAATCGACGCCGATAGCCAGCTATGCGAAATATTCAAATGAAGATTTACTGGATGAACTTAAAACCTCTTTTAAAGGTCTTGCGGATAAAGAGGCGAAAAGACGGCTTTTAAGATATGGCCTCAATATTCCGGCGCAGAAAAAAAAGATTTCAGCCGCTGTTTTATTATTCTCAAAGTTTCGCAATCCTTTAATCCTCACGCTTCTGGTTATAGCGCTTCTCTCGCTTTTTTTTGGCGAAGAAATAAACGCGATTTTTGTAGCGCTGATGATCTTGGTTAGCGTCGCGCTGGAATTTTCCTTGGAGTATCGGTCGGGCAAGGCGGTAGAAAAATTAAGCGATTTGGTTCGCACGAAAGTAGCTGTTTTTAGAGATGGCGCGCAAAAAGAAATAGATCTTTTTGATATTGTTCCGGGCGATATTATTGATCTTTATGCCGGAGATATGATTCCGGCAGACTTAAGGATCATTCAGGCAAAAGATTTATTTATTAATCAATCATCTTTTACAGGAGAGTCTTTTCCAGTTGAAAAAACCGCCGCATTTGATAAAACTAAAAAAGAGGCGATAGAGAAATTGGAAAATATAGCTTTTATGGGTTCTAGCGTGGTTAGCGGGACAGGGCTTGGCGTGGCGGTTAAGACCGGAAAATATACTCAATTCGGGGAAATTTCCAGTTCGCTTGTCCGCATCGAGGAAGAAACCAGTTTTGACAGAGGCATCAAACAATTCACTATGCTGATGATTCATTTGATGCTTATTCTTGTAGTTTTTATTTTTTTTGCGATAGTGGTTTTAAAGCAAGGAATTTTTAAAGATGCCTTGCTTTTTTCTCTAGCGGTCGCGGTTGGGATTACTCCGGAAATGCTTCCTATGCTGGTTAGCATAAATTTATCGCGCGGCGCGGCCGATATGGCTAAGAAAAAAGTTATAGTCAAGCGCTTGAATTCCATTCAGAATTTCGGCGCTATGGATATTTTATGCACCGACAAAACAGGCACTCTTACGCTCGACAAGATTGTCATGGTGAACCACTATGATGTTGAGGGCGATGAGGATAAAGAAGTTATGGAGTACGCGTATCTCAACAGTTCTTTTCAAACCGGATTAAAAAATCTTTTAGACAAGGCAATTATCAGCCATGAAAAAATAACGATGGCGGGTTATCAAAAAGTGGATGAAATGCCTTTTGATTTTTCCCGAAGAATAATGTCCGTAGTGGTGGAAAAAGGCGGAAAGCATATTTTAATCGCCAAAGGCGCTCCTGAAGATATTTTTAACCATTCAAGCCATTATTATCTCAATGGCGAGATTCATAAAATTCACGATAAAATATTTTCTAAAGTGCAGGAAGAATACGATAAATTAAGCGGCCAAGGATTCCGCGTGCTGGCGGTAGCTTATAAAAATATTGAAAGCCCCAAAGCGATTTATTCCAAGAAAGATGAAAGCGGCCTTGTGCTTCGGGGATATCTTGCTTTTCTTGATCCTGCCAAGCCTACCGTCAAAGAATCCCTTGGCGCGCTTGAAGAGCTTGGCATTGAGATAAAAGTTCTTACCGGAGATAACGAAATTATCACTGATAAAATATGCCGCGATGTCTCGCTTCACGTAAAGGGAGTTATTACCGGTTTTCAAATGGAAAATATCCAGGATGCCGAGCTTGAGCGCCTGGTAGAAAAAACTACTATTTTCGCGCGTTTGAATCCGATTCAAAAAGAGCGAGTAATCAAGGCGCTTCATAAAAATAATCATACGGTGGGTTATTTGGGGGATGGCATTAATGACGCGCCGTCGCTCAAGGCCGCGGATATTGGAATTTCCGTGAATAACGCCGTTGACATTGCCAAGGAATCGGCTGATATTATTTTGCTTCAAAAAAGCTTGATGGCGCTGAAAGACGGCGTTTTGGACGGCAGGAAAGTTTTTGGCAATATTATTAAATATATTAAGATGAGCGCGAGTTCTAATTTTGGAAATATGATCAGTTTGACAGGAGCGACTTTATTCTTGCCTTTTCTGCCAATGACGCCCTTGCAAATCCTTTTTAATAACTTTCTTTATGATATGGGCCAGCTTGCTTTGCCTAATGACGCGGTAGATAAGGAATATCTTGCCAAGCCACGGCCGTGGAATATAAATTATATTAAAAAATTTATACTTTTTATCGGCCCTTTGAGTTCGATTTATGATTTTTTGACTTTCGGAATAATGCTTTATATTTTCAATGCCGCGCAAAATCAGGAGTTTTTTCATACGGGCTGGTTTATCGAATCTTTGTTTACTCAGATTCTGGTTATTTATGTAATCAGGACTAATAAAATTCCATTCATTGAAAGCGCGCCGAATAAATTTCTTATTTTTAACACTCTTTTAGTTCTCGCGGTAGCGCTTGGCGTAGTTTTTTCATCATTCGCGGAATTATTCGGTTTTGTCGCGATGCCGCCGCTTTATTTCATTATTCTTTTTGTCTTGTTGGTCACATATCTTTCGCTGGTTCAAATTGTTAAAACATGGGTTGTGAGAAAGTATGGATATCAATAATAAAAAAACCGCCAAAAGCGGCAGTATTAGCCATTGTTGTTTATAAGAAAAAAAAGAAGAAGCAGCGGTGAGATTGTTTAAAATGTCCTTTTCTCGCCGCCGCTACGGCATATTTTTATGCCGTAATAAAGTTTATATCAAAGGTTTTGTTTTGTCAAGAGTCGCGCATCGGCGGCTTGAGTTTTTAAGAAATTATGCTACCGTTAAATAATGTTTTAATGTTAATATGCTTAAATGTTTAAATGATCTATGCCTGAATTACCGGAAGTTGAAACAATTAAAAATGATTTAGCGGCAAAAATTAAAGGCAAAGAAATAAGCGATGTTAAAATTTTATGGAGAGGCGCTCTCAATATTTCGGCTAAAAAATTTGTTCAATTGATAAAAAATGCCAAGATATTGAATATTTCGCGGCGCGCCAAGATTTTAATTTTAACTTTGTCCAATAATTATTCGCTTTTCGTTCATTTGAAAATGACAGGCCAGCTTTTGTACGAATCAGTAATTAAGAATTATTCCTCCTTCGCTAAAGCTACGGCGGACAAGAAATTAAGGATAATAATTAAAAACCCTCTTTATAAATACACGCGAGTAATATTTTTTTTCACTGATAAAAGTATTTTGGCATTTAATGATTTGAGAAAATTCGGTTATGTCAAAATTATTCCGCAAAGCAAAGTTCAAAATTTTATAAATAGTGAAAAATTCGGTCCGGAGCCGCTTGATAAAGATTTTACTTTGGAAAAATTCAAGGAGATTTTAAAAAAATATCCAAGGCGACGAATTAAGCAGGATTTAATGGATCCGGCGGCAATTGCCGGCATTGGCAATATTTACGCGGATGAAATTTGCTTTTACGCGAAAGCCAAACCAACTAAGCAAATAAACAATTTAACAACTAAACAAACCGAATTATTATTTAAGGGTATCAAAAAGATATTAAGCCGCGCTATTGAGTTAAGGGGATCGTCAATAGAAAATTATGTGGATGCCGGCGGGCGGAAAGGCGATTATGTAAAAGAGTTAAAAGTTTATGGCCGTGAAAACGAAAAATGCTTCCGTTGCAAGGGGAAAATTAAGCGCGTAAAATTGGGCGGCCGAAGCTCGTATTTTTGTCCGCACTGCCAGAAGTAAATATAAATCACGAATCAAACTCGAATTTTATCACTAATAATCGCAAACTATAAATGCTAAATTTAGTGATAATTCGAGATAAAATTCGCGATTGATTAGCGACTATGAAAAACATAATCATTATACATTATGCCGAGATCGCGCTAAAAGGCGAAAATCGGCGTAATTTTGAGAAAAAATTGGTTGAGAATATAAAGCTTGGACTGAAAAATCTGTCTTGTGAAAAAATAAGCCGCATTTCTGGCCGAATTTTAATTTATCCAAAAGATAATGCGGAAATAAAGAAGTTTAAAACCGCCCTGAACTATGTTTTTGGCATTTCGCATTTTTCTTTTGGCTGGGAGATAAGCGCGGATTTGGAGGAAATTAAAATAACTTTAGCAGAAATGCTGAAAAAAAGAATAGCGGGAAATTCTTCAATTTCGTTATGCGGAGATTATTTTGAGCAATGTCGAAATGCTCAGGATGGCAATTTTATTAAAAAAAAGATTGTTACTTTTCGCATTACCGCGCGGCGCGCTGAAAAAAATTTTCCAAAAACATCGGAAGAAATTAATCGTGAAATAGGCGAGTATGTACTGGAAAAGTTAAAAGTTAAAAGTGAAAAGTTAAAAGTGAAATTGAAAAATCCGGATATAAATTGCTTTATTGAAATCGTTGAAGGAAAAGCTTTAATATATTTTGAAAAAATAAAAGGGCAGGGCGGGTTGCCGGTGGGAACAAGCGGAAAAGTTTTATCATTAATTTCCAGCGGATTTGATTCGCCGGTTGCCGCTTGGCGCTTGATGAAAAGGGGAGCGCGAGTTGATTTTATTCACTTTCACAGCTATCCTCGCACAGGTAAAGCATCCATCAATAACGTTAAAAATTTGATAAAAATACTGAATAAATATCAATTCAATTCAACATTATATTTAGCGCCGCTTTTGGATATTCAGCGGGAAATTTTTTCAAAATGCGAAGAGCGATTGAGAATTATTTTATATCGCCGGTTTATGTTTCGCATTGCCGAAGCTCTAGCTTGGAAAATCGGCGCCGGCGCGCTTGTGACAGGGGAGAGCTTGGGTCAAGTCGCTTCGCAAACATTGGAAAATATCGGCGTGGCAAACAACGCAGTGTCTATTCCGATTTTCCGGCCGTTCATCGGCGCTGACAAAATCGAGATTATCGATGAAGCTAAAAAAATCGGCACCTATGAATTTTCCAGCCAGCCGTACGAAGATTGCTGTTCGCTTTTTACTCCGCGCCATCCGGCGACTAAAGCAAGATTGGGACAAGTGGAATTCGAGGAATCGAAATTGGATTCGGAAAAATTGATTAAAGAGGCGATAGAGAAGATGGAAAAAGTCGAATTCAAAAATTAACTTTTTTAATTTAATTTTATTAGCATTACAAATTACATTATTAATTGTTGTATTGACTTTTTTTTAATTATCGTCTAGTATAAATTTAAGAGGGGGAGTCCGGCTGAAAAGCTTGGCTTTGTTTGTACCCTCAAAATATAAGTGTAATTGGAGGAATCGATATAAACAAAAAACCAAAAAATAAAAGAAGAGATATTGAATCTTTGCTGGAAGGTTATGATATAAATAATCTTTCTCACGGAACTTGCGGAAGCCATTCCGCGCTGGATGTTTGCAGCGGCGCGCAACAGGAAGGACTGGCAAATTTCGTACTTGCCAAAGAAGGAAGGCATAGAACCTATACTGAGATGTTTCGCGAACGAGAACACGGAATTCGTAAAATAGGCTGCGTTCAAGAGGTTTGCGTCGTGGAAAACTGGAATGAAATACTGAGTAAAAAAGTCACTGACTGGATAAGGGAAAGAAACGGAGTAATTAACCTGAACAGATCTTGGGCAGTATACTTGAGAGATAAACAAACTGGCTATGATCCAATTTTCGAAATGAATGTTCCATACTTTGGAAATCCTTATCTTGTCCAAGCGGAAGAGAGAGCTGATCCATATAAAATAGAGTACAACCAAGACTTCCTGGCAAAAAAAGCCAATTTGCCTGTTCCTGATACATTTTCGACGCCGGAAGCGATAGATCGTCCTGCCTTGATCAAGGCATCTCAATTCTCGGAAAAAAGAGATTTTGCGCGAAACTTTATTATCGTGAATTCTCCTGAAGAATATTACGAGAAATTGAAAATGGTTGTAAATAATGCTCCGGCAAGCGAGAAAGTATTCGTTGAATCAGCTTTCCGAAGCGCGCCTATACAAGAATATATCTCCGGCGACCTACTGATCAATTTGAATTATTTCCGTTCTCCAACATGGGATGATTTAGAATTTTTAGGCGCTGACACAAGAAGGCAGTTTGGAAACGGCGAAGAAGCCACGCATATACCCATAAGCTTGAGAGAGTCACTGCTGGAACAGGTAGTCAATATGGGCTGGGATCTTGTTGAAACAGTCGCGAAATATTATCCTCAAGGACTGGTTGGACCATTTGCCATACAGTGTATGGGAGATGCGAAAGAAAAATTAAGACCCATAGACTTGAGCCTAAGAATGCCAGGATCTCCGGACGCGGGAGCCACGCCTTATCCAATCTATTTTTATGGCGAAAGAGTGGATTTCGGAAGAAGATGCGCGATGGAGATCAATGACGCCGTCAAGGAAGGAACTCTTGAAATGGTATTAGGTTAAATGGTATTAGGTTAAAATCGATAAATTTTACCCGCGGATAATCTATTTTGAATATGATATTCCGCGGGATTTTTTTATTTTATACCGCCATTGACATTTTTAAAATATTTTGCTACTATTAGAATTACAAACAGGAGGTAATTTTAATGGAGGAAATAGAAAATTTAATCATAAAAGCGGAATGGGACGTAACAAAGAAAGCATGGAAAATATACGATATTGATCATGATGGAATAAGTTGTATATATTTTGACACGAGGACATCGCTTTTGAATCATTTTGGCCAAAAACCTGGCTGTTGGGTTCTTGGATCGGCTATCAAAATGTTCGCCGCATCGGATGTGAGAACAGAAGTATATGAATATTACTTCTGGCGACCGAAACAAAAATAAAAAGGCAATATGCCTTCTTTTTTTATTACAAAACCCGCCGGAGAAGCGGGACCTGAGAAATCCATATCACGTCGCATAATGTAGGTTATGCGACGTGATAGAGTATCGGAAATTCTTATTTATCGTTATTTATACCGCTTAGCGGTAATCCTCCGTTTTTGCGATTAAAAACGCTCATAACTCAATTTTAAGCGTTTTTTTATTGTTTGGGCGGATTTTCTTTGCCATCTTTTTATCTATTAATCAAATAATCAAACTATTCAATTAAGTATTTTTTTATTAGACCTCGAGCTTTTTTAATCTTTTTTAGGTGTTTTTTCGGACAATATACTCCGATAAGCCAATGATTCCACTCAGCTTCATTTAATGCTTTGACCATTGGCGAGGCTTTTTCCAAATTTTTGCCTGACGGCGCTATTAAAATTTCACTTTCGCTGATTTTTGGAAAGTTTAAAATATTTATCAAAATTTCATAATTTTTAATTTCGAGCCGATCTGCGATTATTTTTTCTATTTTTGAAATATTTTTTATATTTTTTATATTTTTAAAATTCGGCAAATCTTCTTTTTTAAAAATAATCGCTTCTTGATAAAGATCTCGATTGCTAATTTGATTGATTAAATTTTTGGCCGCGGTTTTAGAAGACCGTAATTTGGCGATGAAGTCAATATCATCGAATTTAGCAATTTCATCGGGTAAAATTTCCCCTGCCAATATGGCTTTTTCAAAAGCCGCGCGAAGCATATTATTGGCGATAAGAGTTTTTCGATGCATATATACCATCGAATACATTAAATATCTTGAGATTAATATTGATTCAAACGCGGGCAAGTATTTTTCGTCGACAAAATATTTTTTTCCAACGACCTCCATGCTTTTTATGATCACATCGACTTCTATTACGCCATAAGCCACTCCGGTATAATACGAATCTCTTTTAAGATAATCCAATCTGTCCACATCGATTTGTCCGGAAATCAATTTTCCGAATTTCCCCCCGCCTTTGATAAAATCACAAATTATGCCGATATTTAATTTTGATTTTTTAATAACCTCGGCTATTTTGCCCCGGCGAATAATATTTATGGTTTGCTGTTCGTGCGAGGCGCCGTTGAGCAATCCAATTGATTTTTCAATCGCGTGCGAGAAAGGATAATGTCCGATGTCATGCAATAGCGCCGCTGCCATAAATTCTTTGCCGTACGGGATTTTATCTTTTCGAATTGCTTTTTCCGTGGAAATTTTTTCAATAATTTTTTGCGCCAAATAAAAAGCGCCGATAGAATGTTCGAACCGGCTGTGATGCGCCGAAGGGTAAATTAAATAGCTTAAGCCCAGTTGCTTGATGTTCCGCAATCTTTGAAACTGTTCTGTTTCAATCAAGCTTTTAAACGGCTCTTCCAAGCTGATAAAGCCGTATAAGGGATCTTTGAGAATTATCATGGGTTTGGAATGTAGAATGTAGTGGGTGGAAAGTGGTAAATGTTTAATTACTACCTTCCACTTTCTATTTATATAATATCATTTGTTCCACTGAAGTGGTTGTTTCATAAAGAGTAGCGATATTTTCACGGGTTGAATCCAAATAAATATTGCTCCCCCACATCGGATCATTAACTATGTATCCGCGCGAGTCTTTGGCAAAGACCACGACATAGTGGCCTCCGCTTTTTCCCACAGCTCGTATAAAAACAATTACAGGAAAGCCGTCTTTTAAGTTTGCGTCAATTTTACTCCAATTTACTTTTTGCCGCGTTTCGTTTGCTATAAGGCTGATACTTCGCCAGTTAGCCGGCCACTTGATCAAGTCAAAAGAAAATAACGGCTGTTTCGCAAGACTGCCTGGAGTAATATTTTCATTGTGATATTTAAAAAGCATGGCCAGTGACGTGACGGCGCATCCGTAATTTTTCATTGTTGAGCTGGAATTACCGATAGTCGCATCGCCCCAGCGAGGGTCGGTTTGATAATAATGCCATAGCGCGGCTACGGGATTTGGCGCCGGCAATAATTGCGCCGCTCGAATTTTATCAAGTTCTTGAGCTTTGGCTTTTTGAAGTTCTTCAATATTTCCAAGAATTTCTTGTCTTTGCTCTTCAACTCTTTTAAGCAGGTTTTCATAACGTCCCTGCTCGCCTTTTGTTATATCAAAAAGATTTTTTTTGGAAGCGCGCGCGGAATTTAATGATTCTTTTTCTTGAATGAGTCCGATTTTTAATATATCAATTTCCGCTTTTTTGGAAATCTCTTCTTTTCTATTCCACTCCAATTTTTCTTTTAGATTTTTTAAATCGATAACCGAAGCGCTGATTTTCCCTTGTATCGATTCCAAACTGTAGTAATTAGTCAAAAAATCAGAAAGGTTATTATTTTTAAGAAGATTGCTCAATAAATCTTCATTTCCGGAATTATAAATTTCTCTCAGCAGGCTTGCCAAAAATTCTTTTTGTCTGGTTATGTCCTGCCCTTTTCCGCGAATTTCAGCATTAAGTTTTTCTATTTCAAAAGAAACCTGTTCCAGCTTAATTTCCGTTTGTTTGATTTTTGTTTCGGCGAATTTTATCTCTCCGTCTAAAAGCGCCATCTGGTTTTCCAAATTAGCCGCCGCGGTTCTTTTTATTTTTACCGAAATCAGATATTCCTGCCTTTGATCTTCCAAAACTTGCCATTGTTTTTGCCATTCGGAGATTTTGGAATCAAGTTCATCGAGAGTATCGGCTTTGATGGCAAAAGGAAGCAATAAAAGTCCCAGCATTGTCATTGCGAGGAGCGATCTTAAAGAGTGACGAAGCAATCTCAGATTAATTTTTTGTAAAATAAATCTTGACATTTTGATAAAAGTATACTAAACTGGTTAAACCATAAAGGAGGTAAAATAATGGCAATGATGTCTGAAGAAGAAATAAAAAAGTATTTAAAGGAATGAAAGCAAAGCTTAAAGGATAGCAGGCAAGAAGAGGAAGGTTGGATTTTGTCATTGATTTGACATTTGGAATTTGTCATTTGACATTTTTTCTCAATCCCTGCCTCAATTCTTTTTAAAACTTTTTCTTTTCCCAGAACTTCGGCAATCTCAAAAGGGCTGGGCGAGAATTTAACGCCGCTTAATGCGACTCTCAAAGGCCAAAGCGTATCCCCTACTCCCAATTTTTCCATAAGTGAGTTTATGGCGATTTCTAAATCTTTTTTATTAAACTTTTCTTCCGGCAAATTTTCTAATATTTTCGCGGTTTCCGCCAGATTTTCTTTGGCTTTTTCCAGTGTTGATTTTTTCCATTTCAAAAGCGCGGTGTCGTATTGTGGAATGTCAACAAAAAAATATTTTGTCGTTTCCGCGATGTCGGATAATTTTTTCATCCTCTCCTGTTCCAGCGCTACTACTTTTTTAAGCCAGTCAAAACTAATTTCCTCGCCCGTTTCTTTAACTTTAAATTTTGAACTGTAACTTTTCACTTTTAACTTTTCACTTTTAACTTCTTCTATCATTCCAGCTTTAATCAAGTACGGCAAGCATAACTCTGTTAATTTTTCCAATTCCATTTTTCTAATATAATTCCCATTCATCCAATCCAATTTTTTCAAATCGAAAATCGCGCCGGATTTCCCAACCTTGTCTAAAGTGAATTCTTTAATCATTTCTTCTCTGGTAAAAATTTCTTTTTCAGTCCCCGGATTCCAGCCGAGAAGCAGTATAAAGTTAATGAGGGCTTCAGATAAGTATCCTTTTTCGATATATTGTCCTACCGCCGCATCGCCGGCGCGTTTGGAAAGCTTTTTCTTGTCCGCGCCGAGAATATTCGGCAGATGAGCGAATAAAGGCGGCTGCCAGCCAAAGGCGCCGTAAAGCATCAAATGAATTGGCGCGCTGGAAAGCCACTCTTCTCCGCGTATAACATGGCTTATTTCCATTAAATGATCGTCAATTACGCTTGCCAAGTGATATGTGGGAAAACCATCTGATTTTTGAAGAATATAATCGTCAATTAAAGAATTATTGAATTGTACGGTGCCGCGTATAAGATCATTAAATTCTGTATTGCCGGTAACTGGAGTTTTAAAGCGAATTACGTATCGCGCGCCTGATTTTATTTTTTCCTCGATTTCTTTTGCGGATAATTCTCGGCATAGTCTATCGTAGCGAGTCGGATGTTTCTTGGCATTTTGCTCGGCGCGCATTTTTTCCAGCCGTTCCGGCGCGCAAAAGCAATAATAAGCTTTTTCCGCATCAATAAGCGCTTGGGCATACTTTTTATAAATATCCAAGCGCTCGGACTGAATATACGGTCCGTAGTTTCCTAAACTTTGAACTTTGAACTTTGAACTTTGAACTTTCGTCATTGCCGGTCCTTCGTCCCAATCCAACCCAGCCCACTGAAGCATCTCAAGGATGTTTTCCAAAGCGCCTGGCAATATTCTTGCCATGTCCGTATCTTCGATACGCAATAAAAATTTTCCGCTATAATGTTTCGCGGTCAAATAACCGTAAAGCGCGGTGCGCAAACTGCCGATATGAAGATAGCCCGTGGGACTCGGCGCGAAACGGGTGCGGACTTCTTGCGGCAATAATTTGCCGATTAAAATATTTGGTTGAACAATAGTTTTTGTTTCATCTAAAATCGAAATCATAAGCTGATATTAGATATTAGATATTAGATGCTAAGACAAAATATCTAATATTCAGTATCAAATATTTATATTTATAGTCTATCCTTTTTTTGCTTAAAAGTCTATAAGTATTGACAAATCTTATAAAATTGCTAAAATTTTAACTTTTTTTGTCAAAACCAGCCAGCTAAATTTTATTGTCGCGTTATAAATTCTGCCAATGCGTCGCGGTTCCTGAGCTAACCTCCACAGCCATTCCAGTCCGGCATTTCTCATCCATCGCGGAGCGCGCTTGATGCGTCCGCTGATAATCTCAAACGCTCCGCCTACGCCCATTGCCAGCCGCACGGTTGGCAATTTTTTTAGATTTCGGGCAATCCATTTTTCCTGGCGCGGTGCGCCGTAAGCCGCAAACAAAATATCGGGTCTTGCTTGATTAATAATTGAAACCGCGACCCTGTCCCCTTCCTCGAGCGCGTCTCCGCCAAAAAATCCGGCGATTTCAATATGAGGAAAATTTTTTTTGATTTTTTGCGCGGCTAATTTCGCGCCTTCTTGGCGCGCGCCAAGAAAAAAAAACCGTTTTTTTCCGATCGGATTATTAAAATTATTAGCTATTCGATAAATTAAATCCACGCCCGCGATTCTTTCTTTCAAACCGCCGCTTTTGGAAAATATTCTTGAAGCTAAAATCGGCCCGAATCCATCAGGAAGCGCCAAATCCGCTTGATTGATAATTTCGCGAAATTTCCTGTCCTTTTGAGCCGCCACGATAATTTCCGCGTTAGCGGTAATAATATAATGTTGACTTTCTGAATTAAGAAAACCATCGATTTTCTCCATCGCTTCCCTGCCGGTAATTTTATCAATTTTAATTCCAAGGATATCAACTTTTCCATTTTGACAAAAATTTATATTCGCATTATGTTTTTTCGCTTCTTGCGGGCATTTGGTCGCAATTTGATCAACCATAGACATTCTTTCTGAGTTCATAAATAGTTTACAGTTAATTTATCGTTAAGGAGTTTCAATATTCCGCGATCCTTCTGCGTTAATTCCGCGAGATTCCGCGAAATTAGCGCCAGCAGGCCTAATTTATCGCTAATATTATATCATTTTACCCATAAAATGACAAATTTTTTGCTTAAGAACAGAAAAAGTGGTATAATAAAATTAGTTTGTAGCTGGTAGGTTGTAGTTTGTAGAAAAAATAAAAATAATTTAAATAAATTTATGCCTAAAATTTGCCATAAAAAACTTTGGGAAAAGCTGGAGGGAAATAAAGCGCGCTGCAAGACTTGTTCGCACTACTGCTTAATTCATGAAGGCAGACGCGGAATTTGCGGAGTGCGGGAAAATAAAAAAGGCAAACTTTATTCTATGGTTTATGGAAAAGCTATCGCGGTAAATATAGATCCAATCGAAAAAAAGCCTTTTTTTCATTTTTTGCCCGGCACAAAAAGTCTTTCAATAGCAACGGTTGGCTGTAATTTTCGCTGCAACAATTGCCAAAATTGGTCAATTTCTCAAGCGCCTAAAATAGGAAAAAAAGAAATTACGGGAGAAGACTGGCCGCCTTCAAAAGTCGTTAAAATGGCAATGGATAATAAATGCCCAAGCATTTCTTATACCTACACCGAACCGACTATTTTTATTGAATATGCTTTGGACACGATGAAGCTGGCTAAAAATTACAAGCTAAAAAATATATGGGTTTCCAACGGGTATATGAGCGCTGAATGCATTGAAGTTATTTCTCCGTATTTGGATGCGGCGAATATTGATTTGAAATCTTTTTCCGATAAATTTTACAGGACCAATTGCGGCGGAACGCTCGCGCCGGTGCTAGAGGCGTTAAAACTTTTGAAAAAAAAGAATATATGGGTCGAAATTACTACGCTTGTTATCCCGGGACTTAGCGATGACATGAAAATGCTTGAAAAAATCGCTAAATTCATTTATCGCGATTTAGGCGCTGAAACTCCGTGGCATGTATCGCAATTTATGCCGGCGTATAAATTGCCGCATCTTGAAATGACTCCGGCAGAAGCTATTAAAAGAATTTGCGAGATGGGCCATAAGGTAGGCTTAAAATATGTTTACGCGGGAAATATTCCCGGCACCTATCTTGAAGATACATATTGCTCAAAATGCCGACAGCTGATGATTGACCGGGAATTATACAGCGTAATGCGGTTCGACAAAGCAGGCAAATGCGCCAATTGCGGGGAAAATTTAAATTTGATTCTTTAAATCACCCGTGTTATAATTTTTAGAGGAGGTGAAATAAATATGAGATGTAAGCAGTCAGGTCGCGGCAATCTCATTCTTAAGTTAAAAGTTCAAAGTGAAAAGTTAAAAGTCGAATTTAAAATTAAAAGTTTGTAAAGATTCAGTAACTTTAAACTTTTAGCTTTACCCTGTTAAATTTGTCTTGCAACTATTTAACAAGGCGCAACTTTGAATTTTGCATTTTGAACTTTGAACTATTTATAGATTGCTTCGTCGCTTCGGCTCCTCGCAATGACAGAAAATTAACTATAATTTTATGCTAAAACCGGATTTTCAAAAATTAAAAAAGTTTTTAATCGAAAAGGAAGATAAAATCATCCTATTGATCGGATTTGCTCTTGTCGCTTTTTTATCATACGGCGCCGGAAAATTATCCGTAGCATATCGCCCGCAAACGCCGATTATTTTTAAAGATGTTCCTGATTGCTCTGTACTAAAAGCGTCTGGTGATGCTACCACGGTTGGTTCAAGTGATATTGCCATTACTACCGCTCAAGGCAAGATAATCGGGAACAAAAATTCTAAAATTTATCATACTCCCGGAAGCGCTTCATATAATAAGATCAACGAGGAAAATCGGGTTTATTTCAATACGGAAGCCGATGCCCAGAAAGCGGGATATAGAAAAACTAAAATGTAGTTTACCTTGTTAAATAATCCCGAATTTTCGGGATTCCGGCTTTACCGGATTTAACAGGGTCAATCTCGAAGTTATAAAGTTATAAAGTTTATTTGCATACCTCGACTTCTTCTCCGATTTTCTCTTTTAAGTATTCTTTTACTTCATTTATTCCGCCGATAATGACATAATTTTGAGTTAATTTAATTGAAATTTAAAATTATTTCCGCTAGCCGTTTTCATACTGATTTTAGATATTTTTTAGTTTCCCGATCAAAATCAGACTGATAAATTTTATCTTGTATCGGACGATATTTCTCAAATTCACTTTCCGCAAAAGTTTTGGCGATTTCCGCCGTTACTTTTCCGTGATTTTGCAAAATATTCTCTTCATTAAACTTCAAAAAAACATTTAATTTTTCAGCCCAATCTTTCATAGTCATTGGAATTCCTTTTTCCGCCTGATGCTCCGCGTAGTCTAAATACATAGTCACTATGCGATTAAGCGCTTTTATTTCTTTTTGATTAAGATAATTTTTGGCGATAGAAACATCGGATTTTAAAATCTTGCCTTCCGTCGCTTTTTTCCATGTAGTAAGCCCCATATTTTCTTTTTGATAACCGGCTCTTTTTATAATGACCTCAGCCGCAGTATTGCCATGAATGGCATAATGAAGTTTATTTTGCACAGTTGCAAAAAATGTTTTTGTGGTCAAAGAATTCAAATCATAATCCATTGCTGTCGCATAAATATCGGTTATTTGTTGATAAAAATTTCTTTCACTTTCGCGAATATCGCGAATTTCAAGGATTAAGTCTTTGAAATATTGCTTGCTCAAATAAGCTCCGTTTTTTAACCTCACATCATCAAGAACATATCCGCGAATAGCATAATCTTTCAAAACTTGTGTCGCCCAGCGCCTAAAATCTGTCGCTCTCTCTGAATTTATCCTATAACCAAGAGAAATGATAACTTCCAGATTATAGTGATTTGTATTATAGTTTTTTCCGTCTTTGGCAGTTATTAGGAAATTCCTAATAACTGAATTTTCATCTAATTCTCCGCTATTAAAAATATTTTTTAAGTGTTCATTGATGGTTGGAATTTTTACATCAAAAAGTTTAGCAATGAATTTCTGCGTCAGCCAAACATTTTCATCCGCCACCCTCACTTCAATTCCATCTTCTCCCGCTTGAGAAGTGAAAATAAGAAATTCCGCCGTGCTATTGCGAATCATTAAACTTTTTGTTTTTTGATTATCCGGTATTTTTTCCATTTGCTTAATTTTAGCGTCGCAAGACTGGCAAAATTCATCGTTCTGTTCCAATTTTTTCCCGCATTTGTTGCAAAAAGTATTCATGGGTTTTAATTTAATTTAATTGAAATTTTTTTATTAATTGCTTTCATACTGATTTTTAAATATTTTTGACTTACTCTTGACAACACCCTAAATTGGAGTATAATTTAATTAAGAATAAGTCCTTAGGGTAAAGCTTGGGCGAGGGCACTCTTTCCGGAGTATTCCAATGACCTCAAGATAAATCCCAAAAGGCATCTATCTTGTCCGCTAATTGAGCGGATTTTTGATTTGTATTGTTTTGATTTTCAGTTTTTCTAAAACCTCATTTTTTTGTCCGACATACTGCTTGTAGAAAGTATTTGATATAAAATCGGCTACCTCAAGAAGAATATTTGAACTGGAAGGAAGAATATCGAACTGAAAAAATGTATTAGGAAAACGAGATTTTAGATAAGCCAATATATTTTCCCGAAATTGGCTTTTGCCTAAAATTCCATTTTTATGCTTTCTGCTGTCAATACTGATAACAACTTTTTTATATTCTTGCAAATTAAGCCGATTCAAAAGAGCTTTCAGGATATCCTCGTAGATTGCTTCGAAATTTAATTTTCCCTTCTTGAAATATAGACTGTTTTTATCCACAGGAATTTCTTGTATGACTTGGAAAACTGTCAAAAGATTGGATTCAGGAGAATTATAAAGCAAATTCAAGGCTTTTTCGCGTAACAAATCAAATCTTCTATCGGTCGCGTGAATTCTTGCTTTGCTTACAAATTCACAACGATATGTTTTCCACCGCTTCCAAATCCTTTTTATGGCTGTTGTCTCAAAACCATTGATACTGACAAATTGCAGTTTTGTTCTGTCTTTTAAATTGTATGATTCATCAAGAAAAATATACATAAAAATTCATTAGTTTTCCATTTTTAGACATAGTTTCCGTTTGGTCAATTTTCGCCCCGCAAGACTGGCAAAATTCATCGTTCTGTTCCAATTTTTTCCCGCATTTGTTGCAAAAAGTATTCATGGGTTTGGATTAGTTTTTTTAGAATTTCCCGAGAACCGTTCTCGGGAAATTTTTATTTATTCCTAAAATGTCAATTCTGTAATACCAAATTCACCTAATTTATGCTACAATATTGATATAATTCTTAAAAATCAATATTATGCCTCAACCGCCATTGCGAATTAAACCGCATCTTAAATATATAGGAATAAAATATCGCTATCGCGCTTGTAAAAACACCGTAGAAAAAACTCGCTGGAACCTTATCAGATTAATGGCTAAACCGAAAATGTTAATAACCGAAGCGGCGGAATCAGCTGGAATATGCGAAAGATGGGCGCGGCAAATGTGGCTTTATGCTTATTCTTTCGTCAGGCCGTATACCGGAGAAGGATTCTGGCTATTGATGCCCACGGTTAATATCGCATTGATGTCTTTGGCGCTCAAGGAATTTTCTTGTTATCATGATCCTCGCAATAACAAAATCATTGTATTGCTCTTGGATAGGGCGGGCTGGCACATGAGCGATGATTTAGAAGTTCCTAAAAATATCAAGCTGTTTCCGCTTCCTCCTTATACTCCCGAGTTGCAGCCGACTGAATGCGTTAATCCGCTTCTTAAAGAATCAATCGCCAATAAAAGTTTTAAGGATTTAGACGAACTGGAGCTAAAGCTTTCCTCTCGCTTCCGCTGGCTCTTGAATAATCCAAAAATTGTTAAAGGGGCTGTCGGCTTCGATTGGATACAAAAAATTGAAGCTGGAACAGATTAGGTGAATTTGGTATTATACACCTTAAATGTCAATACTCTTATTTAATAATAGTCAAAACACGGATTAATGTCAAAAATTATTATGTGAATAACTCTATTTTATTCTGATTTTGTTTTCGTCTTTTTCGCGCTAAAAACCTTGAATTCTTTTTTCGTTCTTGCCTCGTAAATCTTATTTTTCTCATCCCTGCTGAAAGTCTCGACGCTTTTTCCTAATTTTTTTACGTCAACGATTAAAAATTCTTCCAGTTTCCCGATCTGTTTCAGAATTTCCATCGCCATTTTTTCATCATAGCTGTACCGCTCCTGAAGAACTCTTGAAATATATCCTGTATCGGAAAAAATTCGGTCGATTTTTGTTTCGTCGCAATACTGATTGATTATTTTTTGCAACTCGGCAATTCGCGAAGCTTCTTTTTTGCTTCGCTCTTTTATTTGCAAATATTCTTCCGCTATCTCTTTTATTTTTTTGTCATCGATAGTTACTCCGCAGGCCGGCGGATTGAACTTATGGCTGAAATACGGGCAAATAGATTGAAAGCCGCACCAATCGCAAAGGGGATTGATTTGGGGAGAAAATTTGCTTACTTTAATTTGGTCGATTGTTTCCAAAACCTTTTCCGTTGTTTCTTTTAGTTTTTCGCCGCTCTTCACGGTAGAGAGCTTCTCGCCATGGCGCAAGAAATACAAACTAAGCCGGACCGGCTTATCGGCCAAATTCGGCCATTTATTAAGCAATCCCAAGTGATACATCGCCAGCTGCATATTTTCATCCACGCTTTTTTGGGATGGAAGAGTTCTCGAAGTCTTGTAGTCAATCACTTCAAAAGTACCGTCTTTCAATTTATCGATTCGATCGATTTTTCCGGTAACAGAGTGAATTTCTTCTTTGTCTTTAATAGGAGCTTCGAAATATGATTCCAGTCCTAAAATATGAAAATTAGCCGGATAATTTTTTTTATAATAGTCTTTTATAATTCGGACGCCTTGCTCAAAAGCAATCATTTCTTCCGACTCTGAAATATAAACATCTTTATCCCACGAACTGCTGAAAAAAGCCAGCACTTCTTCTTCGGTTGGAGGCGTTAATTTAGACGGATCATGCATCATTTGCAAAGTTTTATGGATCAATGTGCCAAAAATCGCCTCCTTGGATTTAGGACTTTTGATTTTGTCAATTTCCGAAAATTTATATTTGGCCGGACAGGTTAAAAAATTTTCAAGGGAAGAATATGAAATACGCATATAAATGCATTATTAATCGTATTTAAGCTTTTTATTACATTCATTATAACCTTTAATTAACTGTTCCGCAATTGCTTAAATATGATATACTATCTATATAATTCATAACGAGAAAATTATGAGAATTTCTAACTATGAGAAATTTTAATGCTCGAAAAAACAAAAAAGTTCGGCATAACAAATACTTGCAAATTGCCCAGGCGGAAATTGATTTGCATGGATTCACGAAGCAGGAAGCCGCGGAAGCGCTCAAAAATTTTATTAAAAACGCTTATGATAAAAAATACAAGCGAATACGGATTATCACCGGCAAAGGATTGCATTCTGAAAATGGTCAAAGCGTCTTGAAAGGATATGTAAAAAGCGTTTTAGAAAAAGAGGGGCTGAATTATTCGGATTCAAAAATATACGATGGCGGCAGCGGAGCGATAGATGTACAAATGTAACGCGGCAGTGGATAAAAAATTGTTGAAAACCTTTAAATATGATAAAATATAATTAATCATTAAGAAATTTTAATATTGCTTTTTGTCATTGCGAGGAGCCGAAGCGACGAAGCAATCTATAAATAGTTCAAAGTTCAAAATGCAAAATTCAAAGTTGCGCCTTGTTAAATAGTTGCAAGACAAATTTAACAGGGTAAAGCTAAAAGTTTAAAGTTACTGAATC
>JAHILZ010000017.1 GCA_018896765.1 Patescibacteria group bacterium
AAGCGCAGGAATATTTTAGCCCAACACAGCGCGGATCTTCCGCAATGCCGCATAAACGAAATCCAATTGGCTCTGAAAATCTTTCCGGCATGGCCAGAGTTCTTCGCGGATATGCCATAGCAGCCATGGAAAACCAAAACACCTGGGACGAAAGAGACATCGCCAATTCAGGGCCTGAAAGAATAATTTTGCCAGACGCTTCTAACCTTCTAGATTATATGCTTATGCGCTTAACAGGAATTGTACGAAAATGGATAATTTATCCGGAAAAGATGAGAAAGAATCTTGATTTGACTAAAGGGTTGATTTTTTCTCAGGAAGTACAGGCCTTGGTAGCTGAAAAAAGCGGACTGCCAAGAGAGGAGGCATATAAATTGGTTCGTGACATTGCCCAAAAATGTTGGGATACCAAGGATGATTTTTTGGAAGCGCTTCTTGGTGATAAGGAAATAATGAGTTATGTCACGGAAGATGAATTAAAACAATGTTTTGATTTACAAGCCAAACTGCAATATGTTGATTATATCTTTGAACAAGTTTTTGGAAAGGAGGAATGATCATGGGTTACGAAACAGGAGAGTTGTTAAATGAAGGGAAAACAAAAGAAATTTGGGGTGTTGTTGGTAATTCTAATATAGTGATAGTTAAGAATAAAAAAGACATTACTGCATTTGATGATCCGGAATATACAAAGGAATTTGCCTTAAAAGCAAAATATGCGACTACGACAACCTGCCGAGTCTTTGAATTGTTGCAAAAAGCAGGCATTCCGGTTGCTTATCAAGAACAAATTTCTGAAACAGAATTTATTGCGCCAAATTGCGCTATGATTCCTCTTGAGGTTGTCGCTAGGAGATTGGCAGTAGGCAGTTACCTTAAAAGACATCCGGAACTTAACAAGCAAGAAGGTCAGCCGCCGCATCGTTTTCATCGCTTAGTGATAGAATTCTTCCTTAAAACGACTAATGGCAGATTGATTAATAATCAAGGGTTAGTTGTTGTCCGTGACCTTAACTCACAAAAAGGCGAGGAAGACCCTTTTATTCTTAATCCGAATGAAGAAAGATGGAAATTATACCATTCCAAAAAACCATTATGGGATCCGGAAGCAAATTTGTGTATATTCGCTACTGCAGCAGATGCTGTCGGTATGATGGCCATGAAAAATATTAGCTTTATGGAAGAAATAACGAGAAAGGTATTTCTTGTGCTTGAGGGAGCTTGGAATGTTTTAGGGCTTCGCTTAATTGACATGAAAATTGAATTCGGCATTACCGATAGCGGAAATATATTAGTCGCCGATGTTATTGATAATGATAGTTGGCGGCTAAAAGATCAGCATTGGCAAGAATTAAGTAAACAAGCTTTTCGTGATGGTGAAAAACTAGATGAAGTTGAGCGCAAATATGGTACTGTAGCTCAACTTGTTGAAAGATTCCGCATTCCTAATCAAGCCATAGTTATCTGGAAAGGATCAGAAGCGGATGACTTTATTGATTTATCGCTTATGGATAAAATACCCGGAGTAAGCGTAATAGAAGTAGCAAAATCCGGACACAAGGAAACGGATAGTGCCCTTAAAAAATTAGAAGAAATTATAAGTTTGTACCCAGATGGCGGTGTGATAATAACTAAGGTGGGCAGAAGCAATGGTTTGGGACCAACTCTTTCTACCCACACAAATTGGATTGTTATTAGTGTATCAGCTGATTGGAAACAAAAGCCTCAAAACATCTGGAGTAGTCTTGATATGCCATCAGATGCTCCAATGCTGACCGCTCTTTATGATAAAAACGCACTTTTTGCAGCAATGCAAATTTTATCACAAAAAAATCCAATTTTTTATATGTTGCGCCAGAATGCTATTGAGGAATTAGACCCTCAATATTAAAAATATTAAATAAAAAAACAATTAGTTAAAAAGCAGAGCGCTAATCCTCTACAGGAAAAGCGCTCTTTTAATTTTTAAAATAATAGAATAGTCGGCTGAAACGATTTAGTATTTTTTTCTCGCGAATTCATCTTGGACATCTTCCCACACATCCATTAATCTGTCTTCAATAAATTCCAAATTATCATCATCCGTTAATTTTCCTTTTTCTTGAAAATACGAAATTGTTTCTTCAACCATCTGCTTGTAAGCGTCGCGGTCAAAACCGCCCTGCTCTTGCATTTTCTTTTTAACTAATTGCAATATTTCTTCAACAATTGGCTCCATATGTTTTAAGAAGTGCGAGAGGGCGAAGAGGGCTTATGGGGGCAGAGGGGGATAAGAAAAATAATTTAATCGATTTTTATTCTTCCCCTGCTATCTTCACATTCTCTCTTTTATATTTATACTTTTATTATAAAGTAATTCGCTAAAGTGTCAAGTTTTGATCATTGACTAAAGCGGGTTAAAATGATACTATAATGTTGTTAGCCGCAAGCTTAATTTATTGCATAGGATTTTGAATATTTTTAAAAAACACTCTAATCTCCTCTTAAAAGAGGACTGCAATGCGCGAAGATTAATTTATAATCATAAAAATATATCCAAGCAATTCAAGAAAGTATCAGTAAACGCGCTGATATTTTTAGCAAAATTATTTATTTTTTTAAGAAGGTTAACGGCCGTTTTTTTTATTAATTTGATTTGGCTTCCTCTGAAAGGTATTTTGCGCTTTGTTTTTTATAAAATAATAGTTAAAGTTTATAGGTTGTATTTGTATTTTATAAAGAAGCTCGGCTGGACCGGCGCCAAAAACCAGCTTTTTAAATTTTTGGTTAGCCGGAAATTAGTGCATTTTACGGTCATGGCATTAACCGCGGCAGTGGTTATTTTTAATTTTGCCGGTAAAACACAAGCGGTTTCACCCCAAGAATTAGTCGGCAAAACTCTGCTGTCAGAATTAGTATCAAGCGAATTCGGCGAAACGGATGAATTAATAGAAGAATATTTTGACGAGGGCGCGGGCATATCCTCCGTTCAGCAGAATTATTTGGATAATTTGTCCAGCGTAAAAAGCCAGCCCATGGCAGGAATGAAAGCGGCTGATGAGATAGAGCAAATAGAAGAAACCGCAAGCTTAACCCAGGGCGGAAGCGCCGTAATCAAGCCGGAAATCGCGGCAACCAGCAAAGTTAAAAGGCAAAGAGAAGGCATTATTTATTATACAGTTAGCCATGGCGACAGCGTAAGCACTATCGCGGAGGAATTTGCCGTAAGTGTTAATACTATTTTGTGGGAGAATAATTTAAGCGCCTACAGCTTGATAAGGCCCGGGGACAAACTCGCCATTCTGCCGTTAACAGGCATAACGCATAATGTCGCGCGAGGAGAAAGTTTAAGTAGTATTAGTACAAAATACAAAATTGAAGAAAGCCAAATACTGGAAATAAATAAATTAAGCGACGCAGGCAAGCTTGCCGTTGGCCAGAAATTAATTATCCCCGGAGGCAAAAAAATAACATATGCCAGCTATTCCACGCCAAGCTATAC
>JAHILZ010000018.1 GCA_018896765.1 Patescibacteria group bacterium
CAAGGTTCGGGTAAAAATTGTTCCCTTAAAATTTGGAAGGTGAAATAAATATGGCAGAACCGAGTCCTATGAAGAAATTAGTGGAAAACGCAGCTAAATCTGAATGCCCGGGTGGAACACAATCCTGTGGATTATGCGCGGGTTTGGTAAAGGAGTCTTGTCCAGCCCAAGAGGTATGCGACAAAAAACTTTGCCCTGAAACGCTCGGCATACCTTGCTGTGTAAATTGTGCTTGTGAAGAAGAAAAACAGCGATTTGTGGCAATAGATTGTAGCCATTAGCTGAAAAGTAAAGAGGTAAAAGAATGACAAGAAAAGGCAATAGCGAATTGGAAAAAATTCTGAGATCGTTTATGAATATCGAAGCTGTGCTGGCCGCGGTTGTGGTAAACAGCGAGGGCGTTCTTTTGGAATCAAATGTTTCAAAAGGCGTCAACACAAAAGTCCTCATAAGCAATTACGATTTGCTGAGCATCGCGAAGGAAAAAGGGGAAAAGCTCAAAAAGGGAAACCTTAATGAGATTATTCTTAGTTTTGAAAACGCGAAGCTGATAATCAAAAAAGTCAACGCTGATGCTGTGTTGCTGGCGTTAATCGGCAAAGAGGCAAATCTTCAGCTAATTGAGCTAGAGATAAAAAGAGCCGCGAGAGAAATCAAAAAAGTTGTTTAGAGGCGATAAATTAGAAGAAAATAAAAAGCGATAAAGGAGCTTGCTCCTTGTGAATAGAATATGAACATGAACGAAAAACAGTAAAAGAAAATAAATTAAGGATGTGAAAGAAAATGAATGGAAAAATTTTAGACCCAATCGGAATGCATTTAGGACTGGCCCTTGATGGCATGACATTGCAGCAGGCAATTAAATTGTCAGCAAATACGTCGGGAAAAATAGCAATTCTCAAGGCGAACGATCTTGCTTTAGATAGAGGATCTAAAGATGTAGTGGAAGTGTTAAGCGCCCTGATACCCGAAAAAGGAGGAATATGGATTGATTCCAAGTCTTTTGATACCGATGGCACTATGAATAGCACTACGACAAAAATTGGCGGAAATGGCGCGCGTATTATGTCAGTGCATTTGCTGAATTCGCGCAATGCGCTTCTGTCTGCGCAAAAGGCGGCGGCTAGCAATGCTTGTTTTTTAACAGGCATTACAATATTGACTTCCTATACAGAAGAAGAAGCACTGGAAATATTCCGCAGATCGCTTTCCGAATTGGTGCCATGGCTGACAGAACGAGGAAAAGATCTGGGATTTAAATCCGTTGTCTGTTCAGCTACTCAACTGCCGGGTCTGATCGAGAAGGGCTTATTGGAAGGCATGGTGCCCATAATACCGGGCACAAGGTCAATGACTACTATCGATATCAGCAATTTGAATCCCCAAGTGCAAACCGATAGCACCGAAAACGTTTTCAAGATTCTGGCAGAAAATAATATGCAGGGGGTTGTGGTTCTTGGAAGCGAGGTTACTAAAGCAAAAAATCAAGTCCAAAAACTTGCTGAAATTAAGGCAAGTATCCAAAGAAAACTTGACGAGAACGGACTGAAATTGGAGCCGAGAATTCCGTTGCTGGAGGCCTAACGAGAGAAGAACAAGTAGTTGAGTTCATCTCAACTACTAAATTTAATGAGGTGATTGAAAATGGAAAATAAATCTCACGAGCGGTGAAAAAACTTCATTCGCTCTTTTTTTTTCTAAACAATATTTAACCTATTGCGTTAACAAAGCCATGGCAGAATTAACGCAATAGGTTTGAAAAGTTTGGAAAACCAAGTTTTGAGCGCGTGAAACCATCATCGCTCTTTTTTTATTGATTTGGATGTTTTCCGTTTTTCTGTTAAAATTATACTAATGCAAACATGCATAAAGGAGGACAGTTTTGTCCTTTTAAAATTAAAAGAAAAACATTAGGAGATGATGAAACTTGTTAGAAATAAATGGAGAAAAATTTCCGAACGTAATGTATGCGCAAAAGAAAGAAATTGATGAAGCCGTGCGTTTGATGCAGCCCGATTTGAATATTTCGATTACGGAATTTCGGCAATATTGGGAAAGAATCTATCAAATATTACTGCGGGTCTATTTCGGAAACCTGAAAGTCAGTAAAAAGAATGTTGGCCTCACTATTGTTTTAAGAGCCGCTAACGCCGGTTTTTTGGCAATGAAAGAAAGGCTATTGGAATATGGTATGCCGGTGTTTACAGTGTGGACTGCTCGCAATGAAATATCCATTCAAGCGGAAATTCTGCGATGTAACCTTCCAAGTAAAATTCCTTACGGAATGTCAGCATTGATCTTGGATTTAATGTGCGCCACAGGAACGAGTAGCGGCATAACGATACAAGAGCTGAAAAAGCGCGGATTTAAAGATATAACTTGCGTATTTGGAGTCGCATCGCCTGAAGGACTGAAAGTATTAAGAGATAATCATCTTGATGTCAAAAATATAGTCGGCTTCACCGGACCAAATATCGGCTTGAACAAAAAGGGATATATAATTTATCTCAATACCGGTAAAATGGTTGTAGGCGATGTCGGCGACAGATGGATGGGAATAACAAGCGACGGAAATTTGCTGCCGTCATTGTGAGGTGAATTTATGGGAAGATTTGAAAGTCGTTCGTTTTTTCCATTTTGCCAATGGGAATTGATAACCGATTGCAATTTGGAATGCGAAGGGTGCCAGGTTAGGAATAAAATTGCGGCAGGATCTCAACAGCCGCGGATAGAAATTGTTCTTAGAAGCATAGATGATCTGATATGCGCTGGTGTCCAGAATTTGGAGTTCATTGGCGGAGAACCTTTGTTATATAAAGATCTTCCAATAGTGCTCGAATATTTGAATCGCCAAAAGGAAATAAAAAGATTTGCCATTCTCACTAATGCAATCGCGCGCGATGCTCTCCAAAAAATCAAACCGGAGCTTTCTTTGGAAAAAGGCGGCTTGGTAGTGAGTATAAATTATACATTGGAACAATGCGGCGAGTTGTTAAGCGCCGGGATAGACACGGGAATGGTTAAAAAAAGCATTGCAGGATGGAGAGCGCTTGAAGAATTTAGCAACCATTGCTGGACAAGAGTGAATTGCGCGGTAAATACTATAAATGGCGCAAACTTTGCCGATATTGCCCTGAGGGTTTCAGAGATGGGCGGATTTTTCAGTTTATGTCCGCTTATTTATAAGCGCGCAGAGCATGATTCGGGATTGGAATTGACTTTCCGGTCTCCGACGGTTGGTATTGCTCCGACGGAAAAGGACAAGAAAACCATAGAAAAATCAATAATCGAGCTTTGCAAGCTTAAAAAAAAGTATCCGAAGCAAATCATTTCGTCCGAAGACTATTTGAAGTTGGTTGTTGCAAGTTGTAAAGATCCGACAAAAATATATCCGGCAAATTGCAGCGGTATGGGAATGCCTTATTTGCGAATAAGTTCGGAAATTGGTAAGTCATTAAGGGATGGCAAAACCGCATTTCAGTTGCGGGCATGTAGCGACATAAAGGGCTCGAATATTTCTAAAATTGTAACCTCTGATCTTAGAAATTTGAATATTCAGAAAAAGCTGCCTTTTATTTATCAGCGTGATCCTGAAGTGAGAAAATGTTGTCAAGAAGAAGGATGCGTTTGGAGCGTAACGCATCTGCTTGCTTCAAAAGTTTTACTATAAACTAAAAATCGTCTGAGCGCGTGAAACTTCACCCGCTCTTTTTTATTCTAAACAATATTTTAACCTATTGCGTTAACAAAGCCATGGCAGAATTAACGCAATAGGTTTGAAAAGTTTGGAAAACCAAGTTTTGAGCGCGTGAAATTATCACCGCTCATTTTTTATTTTTTATTGAACTTTGTATTTAGTCACCACGATCCATCCTCTATAGTCGAAAACATCTTGGAATCCCGCTTCGTCTGTTTGCGTCCAATTTAGAGGAATTTCCGGCTTTCCGCTGCCGAATCCGGTGGTCCAGATCAGCCAAATAGTTTCTGAGCGCCTTAAATTTTTATTAAAATCGGTTAGCAGGTCGCAGTCAGTCAATAAGGCAGTGCCGGAAAAATGCGGGATTTGGCTTAAAGCCGTTAGTCCAGGCGTGTAAAGCAAAGGAGTCAGGTATTCGGGATATACGCGGTAATCGTCAAAAACATTGTTTTCTTGAATCATCTCGCTTGGATTAAAATTCGAAGGATAGGCGCCGCCAAAGTAATTTCTATAAGCGTAATGCTTATAGGTGAAAAAAATAAACGATGAGTTGATGTATACTTTGTCTTCCGGCTTGACGTTTTGAAATAAATATTCCGAGGCGCCCGCCATTCCGGGTTTTCCGGCCGGGCTGGCGTTTTGCCATCCTTTTGCGAATAATAAGATACTGCCTATGGCAAGAACACCCAAGAGGATATTTTGCAAGATTCTTTTTTTAATCGATTCCAAAAAAATAGCCAGAATTATAAAATAGAATAAGCCGACGAAAACAAAATAGCGGTCGAGATATAAAGATCTTTTTAAAGAAAGAATTACCGATATTATAAATGGAATAAGAAATGAAAAAATCACCAGCCATTTATAATTATTTTTTTCTCGTTTTAACGCGAGCGCCAAAATTATCAAAAATGCCAAAGAAATTATTATAAGATTTACGTTTGAGGCATAAATATTTGCGCCGGTGAAAAGATGGAGTATGGTATTGGGGATTGAGTAGCGGTCCATTGCGGGAATCCAGTAATTTTCTTCGACTTGGCTGAGCTGCTTTACCAGCACTGGAAGCCAAGGCAAAAATATTATAAAAGAGATAATATAGGCGATAAGCGCGCCTTTGATATTTTCGCTTTTCGCCCATTCTTTAATTTTTAAGCCATGATTTTTTAATACGAGGAGAACCGCGAATAGCGCTTGGGCGGCTACGGAAAAAATCAAATAATAATGCGTATAAATAGCCAGCGCCGCGCTTATGCCATATAATATCCACCATTTATATTTTTTTATTTTTATAGCTAATTTTGCCAATATGCCTCTTGCCGTCGATTTTTCATCGGTTAAATACGCATTTTTAAATATTTCTTTTTCGGACGCGCTACGCGTTTCAATCGCCTTGGCTAAAAGCCAGCTTGAAAGCACGATTAAAAATGTGCCAAGCGTGTACATTCTCGCTTCGGTTGCGTATTGAATTTGAAAAGGATTTATCGCGATGAAAGCGGCTGATATTAAGCTAAGTTTTTCGTTTTTGAATGCGGTTTTAACGAATAAATAGGTGAAATATATAGTTAAAACTCCAAAAAATGCGGAAAAAAGGCGCAAGGAAAGCAAGCTATCGCCTAAAAGAATATCCCAAACGCGGAGTATTATGTAATAAAGAGGCGGGTGAACATCGAGTATGATGCGAGCGATCATTTCGCCAAATGGATAGCGTATAAGCAACGCGGAAAATGCCTCATCGTGCCAAAG
This sequence comes from Patescibacteria group bacterium, assembly GCA_018896765.1. Taxonomy (GTDB): domain Bacteria; phylum Patescibacteriota; class Minisyncoccia; order JAHIHE01; family JAHIHE01; genus JAHILZ01. The sequence continues at coordinate 5,438 of JAHILZ010000018.1, forward strand.
CGAAACATCCGCGATTTGGTAAAGGCGGAGGAAAGAGCCGGCGAGGAGGATTGCTGGTAGATATAATTTTGATTTGTTTATAGGCATTTTTTTAATGTCAAATTTCAAAATCCAAATGTCAATTCAAGTCCAAAATTCAAATTTCAAAAATTATAAATTTGATATTTAGTCATTTGGCATTGATTTGTCATTTGAACTTTGATATTTGGATTTATTAGTTTTATTCCTCATACACTTCCATTATTATTTCTCCGAATTTATTTTTTTCTTCAAAAGCCAAGCGCGCTTCCGGGTGATATTGTTTGAATTTTGCAATATCGAATAAAGTCGATTGGGTAAAAATTATTTGGTCGCCGGGCGCCAGTCGGACTTCATAAGATTTCTCGGGAAGAACGAGCTGATAAGGATTATTTGTTAAGGTCGTAAAATATAGAATGGTTTGCTCGGAAAACGCGTCAAGCGATAAATAAGTTTTTGCTTTATTGTTTCTGGCATTTAAATAGTTGCCGACGGCGGTGAGGTCTGATCTGTAAGCGTAATACGCTTCAGGCGAATTAGCGTAATTAATAAAATAAGCGTTATATGCGCCGGTAAAAATTAAAGCGATGTAAAACGCCAGGGCGAACGCCAGAAGATTAGCGGCGATAGAATCATTTTTAAATTTATTATGCGCGCATTTTATAATTTTTGCCAAGATTATCGCCGGAAAAATAAAAACCGCAGGGATTGCTCCGACCAAGCGCAAGCCGTGAGGAATGCCTTCGGCGGTCATAAGTTCCGGCACGAGCATGGCAAAAAACCAAAAGATCAAAATAAGATATTTCCCGTCGCGAAAATCAGTTTTATAATAAATATATTTCGCGGATCGCCATAGCGCGTAGATCAAGCCGGCTAAAAAGAAAATACTGATAGCGGGAGGCAAAAATGGCATTCCTGACACATTGTGCCGCCAATTTAAATCTCCTTCGGTAAAGAAAGACAAGGCGGTTTTTTCTGCTACGGTTAAAATGGTTCCGATTAGATCGCCGTGATTCAAGCTGGCCGTAAATACGGAAACCTGTCCCGATCTGCCGACAAATGAACCCGGGTGCGTCCAAAAATAATGCGCGAGCGGCGAGATAAAAATCGCGAACGCAACCGCAAAGCAGGCTAAATATTTTTTCCAGGAGTAAATATAACCGCGCATCTGCGGAAAGTTCTTATATTTGGCGTAAAGTAAGGCCAAAAGTAAAAATCCTAAAATAACGGGCATCATCCGATACGCGATATAAGTGTAAAAGCCAAGCGCGAAAAAAGCGCCGGCAAGGATCGCGGAGTAAATTTTTTGCCGATCGGCCCGGCTTTGGATAAAGCGGACGATATAGTAAAAAGTCAAAGTAGTGAAAAGTGGAATCATTATGGCGCGGAAAGCGGTTCTTGAAAGTACGATGTGCCAGGCGGAGACGGCCATAAAAAATGACGCCAGCGCCGCGGTTTTAAAACCGAACATCCGGCGCGCCAAGAAAAACAAAACAATAACTTCCGCGATTCCGGCAATCGCCGAGACGATATGGTGCTGCCACGGGCCGCGTCCGAAAAATTCCACGGAGATTGCCAAGAGATAAAAAAACAATCCTTCGCGGCCATTGCCTCTTTCGAAAAATGGCGAACGGTCGCCCTGAAGGATGCTGTTGACATCAATGCCGTTGGCGGCTTCGTCAGGAAAGAGTCCGCCCGGCAATTGAGATATTTGCCATAATCTAAAGAAGGAGGCAATCAGAGCTATGATGATTATAGCGAAGATTGTTTTGTGTTTTTTGATAAACGCTAGCGGATATTTTCCAAGCGAATTAGTCATTGTAATAATTTTTAGATTGTGTTATAGTATTGAATATATAATAACATATTTCATAAGTTTTTGCATTAGGCGAAATTATGGAATATGGATAGTTAGCAGATTTATGTAATGTTTTTTGGATTTAACCCATACTTAAATTTAAAAAATTTATGTAAATAAAAATATGGCAATATCTTCATATTTGAGAGGTAAAAAGGGCCGTAGCGCAATTGATGAATTGGCTAGAAATATTCATCGGGATCGTATTCATGGAAAAATTAATATGAATGCAAAAGAAGAAAAACTATTAATAGAAAAAGCAAGAGCGGCGTATGACAAGGAAGGCGAAAGGGGCTTATATAAAATTAGAGAAAAGGATTTTGAAAGAAAAGTTTTGAATCCTCTTCGATTGGATCGCAATGATTTGCTTGAGCGCGACGAGGCGGATTCGATAGCTAGTCGTTATGGCATTGAGCATCGCACGGATAAAGCAGACATGTCAGATATAGATGATTAATATTAAAACAGAGTAATTAATCTTTGGGTTTTTCCGTATTCGCATTTTTATAAAATCCCTTTATTTCCTTCTTTGCAAAGGGGGATTAAGGGGGATTTGAATAGCGCCGATATTTTTAACTTTTTTGTATTTCATTTTTGCTTGGAATATAAAGAAAGCGCTGGCGCGTAAGAAAAAGCAACGCGCGAACGCACGGGAAAATTGTTTAGTTTTAAAAAACTTTTCTACGAATATTATCAAATATTATTCCTAAGATCTATATAAATTATGATTCATAAAAAAAATATTTTTACCGAATATCATCATACTTCTCGCGGCATGGCGCGAAATGGCAAGAGTAAGGGGCAATTGGATATAGAATATTGCATTAATCATTCCGGCTTATCCCTTAAAAAAAAATATCTTACCACAAAACATATTATTCGCGCTATTGAGGGCAAGGATATTTTTACGGAAGAAGAATTGAAGAAATATTTTATTCCTTTATGGCGGCAAAAAATAATAACCGAAGAGCAAGCTGAAAATATTTTAAATCTTTCCAAGGGTATATTGCCAAAACATGAAGCGGCAACAGTGGCGCCCAAAATGCCCGAGTTTAAAGAAACGAAGCCCAAAGTACAGATAAAAACGCCAAGATATGATAAATTAATGCTTGAGATGCAAGAAAAATCAGCAACTCGCATGGAAGCATATAATAATAGAAATAAGTCAGGCAGGCCAATAAGTAAAAAAACAGCTGAAGACGATGAAAACTCCGATAAAATATCAAATAGTAAATTTATTGATAGTAATAATAAATTCGGTAGAGGAGCAAGCAAAAAATTTGCTGATAATGATAATTCAGAAAGAGCGCCAGAAGATGATATGACCGGCAATATTAAACTTACTAGAATAGCGCATAATAATTTTCCTCAATCGAGGCCGAAAGGATAAATAATTTTAACGATAATTGAAAGACCGGAAATAAAATCGATAAATATTTATATTATGCTTCCAAATTATCCTGAAAATAAAGAGAATATCGGCTCGCGAGAAAAAAGCGACGCCGAAATGCATGAAGAAATCGCTCGGTTGAAAAAACTTCTGGAGATAAAAGAAAAAGAGCTAAAGACTTCGCAGGGGGCAGCTTCTTTGAAGAGCGAAATCTTGCTTGTGCGCGAAAAACTTAAAGCGCGCGGCATTGAATATGAAGCGGGGAAAGAAAATAAAGAGGCAAAAAAAGAAACAATAAAAGAGAGCGCGAAAGAGGCGCCGGAGCAAAAATTTGAGGATTTAAGCATGGCGAGAAAAGCCGCTCCCACAAAGGCGCAAATAAAAAAAATTACGCGGCAGATGAAAGATGTCGATATAGCGCGTCAGCTTATTGTCTTGGTTGATCTGGCAAGGTTTAAAGGAGTTTACTATGCCGTCCGAATCGCCAAGAGGATTGGCAATGCTTATTTATTAGATCGGCTTCACGATGCGATTATAAACGACCTCTATGAAGATTTAATTAAAAATAAAAAATTATATCCATAGGGTATTTTTATTCTCTCCCGCAAGCGGAAGGATTTGATTATTTTGATATTTTATTAAAAACATGGCATATGAATTTTTAAATTTCTCGGCTGATAACGCATCTTCGGAAATTTTTGTTATTTTTTTAATGGCAATTTTTTTTGTTATTGTCGTTTTCTGCGCTTTTTTAAAGTGGCTGCGGATTCGGGAGGAGATGAAGCGTTCGTTGAATATGGCGCTTTTTCTTGTTACTTTGCCCAAACAGGCTAAGGATGAAACAAGAGAGAAAGAAAAAAATGAAAAAGAGCTTGTGGCTATAATGGAGCAGCTTTATGCGACTCTGGCAAAACTCGATAATAGTTATTGGTACGGACCATCGCATTTTTCTTTTGAAATTGCCGTAGAGTCAGCCGCTCAAGAAATCGGCTTTTACGTGGGCGCTCCAAGGAAATTTGAAAAATTGATAGAAAAACAAATTCATAGTTTTTATGCCACCGCTCAAGTTGAACGGGTGGAAGATTATAATATATTTATGCCGAATTCATTTGTGGCCGGCAAGACGCTTACTTTAAGCAATGAGTTTTTGTTTCCTCTTAGAACCTATCAAAGTTTGGAGTTTGATCCTCTTAATAATATTACGAATACTCTTAGCAAGCTTCCTATCGGAGAGGGAGCTTCGGTGCAGTTGTTGATAAAACCTGTAGCCGTAGGATGGAAGTATAAAAGTTTTCATTTTATCAAACAAATTCAAAAAGAAGGCTTGCAAAAAGCTGTCACCGGCCAGAAATTTGCCAGTAAGATCAATAAATTAATTCAACGGAAACCTAAAAAAGACCCAAAGAATCCTGTTCCCGAAGAAATATATAAGCTTTCTCCGCTTGACGAGGAGGCAATCAAGTTAATTGAAGGAAAGGCGAATAAAACAGGGTTTTTGGCTAATATCAGAATTATTGCCGCCGCGCCTCAGCAGGAACGCGCGAAAGATATTGTTAATGAAATTGAAAGGGCTTTCAGCCAGTTCGAATGGCCTAATTTAAATAGTTTTAAAACAGGAAAGATGGAATCGAATAAAGAGAAATCTTTGAGCAATTTTTCATATAATTTTATTTTTCGAAATTTTGAGAAGAGCAAAGCAATGATTCTTGATACGGAAGAGCTGGCTAGTATTTTTCATTTTCCAACTGTTGTTTTGGAAACGCCAAAGGTTAAATGGCTGCAAACTAAAAATGCTCCGCCGCCTCAAAATTTATCTGCCGACGGCTTGGTATTAGGATATAATATTTATCGCGGCGAGGAAGTGGTGATAAAAATCGCCAAAGAAGACAGGAGGCGCCATATTTACGCTATCGGTCAGACCGGAACCGGCAAGTCGAATTTTTTCGCGGAAATGATAAAAAAAGATATTGCCGCGGGAGAGGGAGTTTGTGTTATTGATCCACATGGAGATCTGGTGGATGATGTGTTGACTTGCATTCCGGAAAATCGCGTGGAAGACGTGATTGTTTTTGATCCATCCGATACCGTGCGCCCTCTCGGCTTGAATATGCTTGAAGTTGCCAGCGAGGATCAAAAGGATTTTGCCGTGCAAGAAATGATCACTATATTTTATAAGTTATTTCCCCCGGAAATGATCGGCCCGATGTTCGAGCATAATATGAGAAATGTGATGCTGACTTTGATGGCGGATGCCGAGTATCCCGGAACAATCGTCGAGATACCAAGAATGTTTACGGATACCGAGTTTCAAAAATTAAAAGTAAGCAAAGTAACGGATCCGGTTGTGCGCGCTTTTTGGGAAAAAGAAATGGCCAAGACCAGTGATTTCCATAAGTCGGAAATGCTCGGCTATTTGATTTCAAAAATCGGCAGGTTCGTGGAAAATTCTATGATGCGCAATATAATCGGCCAGGAAAAATCCGGCTTTAATTTGAGGGATATTATGGATAATCAAAAAATATTGCTGGTAAATCTTTCCAAGGGAAAAACTGGCGAAGTCAATAGCAGTCTTCTCGGATTGATCATTGTTTCAAAGCTTCAGATGGCGGCAATGAGCCGGACTGATATTCCGCAAGAGTTAAGAAAAGATTTTTATCTGTATATTGACGAGTTTCATAATTTCACGACCGATTCGATCGCAACTATACTTTCCGAAGCCAGAAAGTATCGATTGAATTTGAATATAGCGCATCAGTTTATAGCTCAGCTTCCGGAGAATATCAGAGACGCGGTTTTTGGCAATGTCGGCACTTTTGTCTGCTTTCGAATTGGCGCCGATGACGCGGAGTTTGTTGCCAAGCAGTTTATGCCGGTATTTAATGAACAAGATTTGATAAATATTGATAATTATAACGCCTATGTCAAACTAATGATAAAAGGAACTGTTAACAGGCCTTTTAATATGCGCGTTTATCCGCCTACCAAAGGAAGCACCGAAATCGCTTTGGCGGTAAAAGAATTATCCCGCTTAAAATACGGCCGGCCGAGAGAGATCGTGGAAAAGAGAATTTTGGAGCGAAGCCAGCTTGGGTCGGCTTTGACAAAATCTTCCGCGGCGATGGTGCCGGGAGAAAAGCTTGGCTAACAGATAAGAAAAAAATATGGCAAGAAAAATAAATTACGACAATTGGTCGAAAGAAGAACTGATCAAAGAATTGAGACGTATCAAAGAAACGAAATACGGTCTTGTTTGGCATAGAGATTTGCCGGAAGAAAAAATTGATATTCTTATCAATCCAGACGCGCGAACTCCCAATGAAATGTTTCCGAATGAAATGGCAGGCAAGCCGTTTCCGGTTTTGAAAGAAGTTAAAGGCAAAGAAATAAAAGGCGATAAAGGCAAACCGGTAAATTTACTGATTGAAGGTGATAATTATCATTCGCTTGCGGTTTTGAATTTTACGCATCAAGAAGCGATAGATTTTATTTACATTGACCCACCTTATAACACTGGTGCAAGAGATTGGAAATATAATAACAATTTTGTTGACATTGCTGATCCTTTTCGCCATAGCAAATGGCTTTCTTTAATGGAAAAACGCTTAAAGCTAGCAAAAAATTTACTTAAAGAAGACGGGATAATATGTGTTACAATTGACGATAACGAGCTAGCCCCACTTTGGATGTTAATGAATGAAATTTTTGACGAACAAAATCACTTAGGAAGTATAGCGATAAGAAATAATCCTGGAGGCAGAAAAACTGATCGAAAAGTCGCCTTGGTTCATGAGTATGCTTTATTTTTTGGAAAGAGTAGCGAAGCAAAAATTAGTAAAATTGCAATTCCACCAGAAGAAAAGACCCATACTTATCTACAAGATACTGACGGTAGTTATTATGAAAAACGGAATTTGAGAAAAGATGGCATTGATAGTACAGCAATTAATAAAAAGGGAAAATTATCAGAAAGATATTATCCAATTTATTTTGATCCAAAAACAGGAGGAGTAAGTACTCAAAAAAAATATAAAATAGAAATATTACCAATTGATCAAAAAAGAGAAAAGAGGATTTGGCGTCGCGCGAAAGAAGCAATTGATATAATGTTTAAAGATGGCAATCTTTGGGTAAAAGAAATAAAGGGAGTTTACCAAATTTTCTATAAATTCAGAGGTGGATTAGAGGGGCAAATGCCAAAAAGTATTTGGTATGATTCAAAATTTTCTGCAAGCGAGTATGGTACGCAAATATTACATTCCATTATGGGACAGCGAGAATTGTTTCAATATCCTAAATCACCTTACGCGGTTATGGAATGTATACTAGCTGGTACAAGTAGAAAGAACGCAATCATTTTAGATTTTTTTGCAGGCTCAGGGACTACAGGGCAGGCAGTCATGGAATTAAACAAAAAAGATGATGGTAATCGCCAATTTATTCTTTGCACAAACAATGAAAACAATATCTGCACTGATGTTTGCTATCCGCGCGTTAAAAAGGTTATTAAAGGATATAAAAACAGCAAGAGTGAAAATGTTGCCGGACTTGGCGGAAATTTAAAATACTACACTTGTGATTTTGTGAAAGCCGAACCAACGGATAAAAACAAGCGAAAACTAGTAAGCGAATCAACGGAAATGCTTTGTATTCGCGAAAACACTTTTGAATTGGTGCAAGACGAAAGCGATTTTAAGATTTTTAAAAACAGCGACAAATACGTTGGTATTATTTTTTACGAGGAAGCTATTAGTGATTTCAAAAAAGCGATCAAAAAAATTAAAGGGCACTTCAATACCTATGTATTTTCGCTCGGTGACGACCCGCACGAAAAACAATTTGCCGATGTAAAAAATAAAGTTACCCTTTGCGCAATACCCGAAGTGATTTTGAAAGTTTATCGGGAAATTTTTAAGTAATATGGACAAAGAAATATACATACATCCGATTTTTAACGATTTGTTGAACAATTTGCGTTTCTTTTTTGTTGGAATCAATATGATGTCTATGCCAGATTTTCAGAATGCATTAATTACTGACCACAAAGGAGAAAAGAGTACATTAGAAATTTCTGTCAAGTACGATGATTTGAAGTGTATTAAATATGATATTCGGGATGTTTTTGATTCATTTAACAAGGTTGTTGGATTAGAATTGGTAGAAGATAAAGTTCATGCCAATATTATGAATTTAATGAATTTTCAGGCACGGCAAATTGCAATTTCATTGTTCAATATTTTAGAAAATTCAGATTTCAATAATAGTATTAACAAAGAGGAAATTTTTAAATTTGCAAATCATATAAGAAATGGGGCGGCACATAATAATAAATTTAATTTTAATAAAAAAACGACATCCGAATTACCAGTTAGTTGGAAAAATAAAAGAATCGAATCTTCTTTGCACGGCACAGAAGTGTTTAATAAGTTTTTAACACCAGCAGATTTGATTTTATTGATTTCTGATTTTTCTAACATTATCAAAAATTATAAATAATATGTGGATTGAATTTAAAGATTACCAAGAAAAAGCCATAGTAAAGTTGAAGCAGGAAGTCAACGATCTTTTGAATATGGAAGGAAATAAAATCTGCATTTTTAAATCGCCGACTGGCTCCGGCAAAACGCTGATAGTGGCGGAGTTTTTAAAGCGGCTTATTGATTCGCGCATAGACGGTAAAAAGTTTTCGTTCATTTGGATTGCTGTCAACAAATTACACGACCAAAGCCGCAATAGCTTAAAGAAATATTACGACCAGTTTGGCGTTGGTCTTAAGTGTTCGTATTTTGAAGATTTGGACGAAAGAAAAATCGGCGAAAATGAGATTTTATTTCTAAACTGGGCGAGTATCAATAAAGGTGAAAAAGGGATTATTACGAGAGCCAACGAAAGAGATAACGATCTTTCTAATGTAATTGCCCGGACAAAAGACGAAGGCAGAATAATCATTTTGATTATTGATGAAAGCCATCATACGGCCAAAGGAGAAGAATCGAAATCAGTTATCAGTGAGATTGCGCCCAAGATAACAATTGAAGTATCGGCAACGCCGCAAATCAGCGATGCAAACCGGATAGTTGATGTGGATCGCGCGGAAGTTAGAGACGAGGGGATGATCAAGAAAGAAGTGATTGTTAATGATGATTTTGAAAATTATGAAATTGATAAAAGAAAGAATGATGAATCTGCGGACGAAATAGTGCTTAAGGCGGCATTGAAAAAAAGAATTGAGTTGCAAAAGCAGTTTGAATCTTTGAATGCCAATGTTAACCCGTTGTTATTAATCCAGTTGCCGGATACAAGACAGGGAATGCCGGACAAAAAGACGGAAGTTTTGGCCCTATTAAAAAAATTCGGCTATACAACGGAAAATGGAAATTTGGCAATCTATCTTTCAGAAAAAGACAGTAAAATAAATCTTGAAAATATTGAAAAAAACGAGAATGAAGTTGAGGTTATGATTTTTAAGCAAGCGATAGCGCTTGGATGGGATTGTCCGCGCGCGCATATCATGGTTCTTTTTCGCCAGTGGAAAGAAGAAACATTGGTATTTTCGTTGCAAACATTGGGTCGGATTATGCGTATGCCGGAACAGAAGCATTATTCTATTTCCGATTTGAATAGGGCTTATCTCTATACAAGTCTTTCAGACATTAATACTAGGGTCGCAAATGATATAGCGCATGACTTTAAGGTTTTTGAAGGCAAGCGGCGTGAGGATTACGAGAATATTAATTTGATTTCATATCACTCCAAGCGATTTCGCGAAGAAACAAGACTGTCGTCTGATTTCGTGCCGATTTTCTTTCAAGCTGCGGACGAATTAAAATTTAAAAGCCACATATCTCTTAAACACAGTCTTGTTGATACTAAAATTATTGCCAGCGGAAAAGTTTATGATACGGACAAAGAAGCGAAAAATATTGAAAAGAAAGGCACATTGGATATTCCAAAAAACGAAGTTGAGTTGCAAAACGCTTTTGATTTTTTTGCGCGGGAAAATCTTGCGCCATTTCATCCCGAACTTCGTTCTATCAAGCGTATTAATGATTCTTTGTATCGCTTCTTTGATAAATCGTTTAAAATGGATGTTGATGATTGGCCAAAAATCCAAGCTATTGTTTTAGCCGAGGAAAACCGTCAAGCTGTAATTGATGTCATCAATCGGGCCAAAGAGCTTTATCAAGAAGTCGTTGGCAAGGGAAAGCACGAGGTTATCCCAAATGACGAGCCGTGGAATATACCGGAGGCGATTAATTATAATTTGGCGTTTCTTAAAAAGGACTATAAGAGATCAATTATTCAGCCGTATTACGCAAAGACAAAAGGAGATGATCAGTTATCGCTTTTTGAAGAAGATAGTGATATTGAAGTTGAGTTTATCAAGTATTTAGAAAAAGCCAAGCAAGTGAAATGGTGGTTTAAAAATGGCAAACAAGACGGCTCGTATTTTGCCGTTCCATATATTGAAAACAGACAAGAGAAACCGTTTTATCTTGATTTTATAGTTATGCTTAATGATGGACGGATTGGTTTGTTCGATACGAAAGGCGGAATTTACGCTAAAACCGCAAAGGAACGAGCTGAAGGATTGGCAAAATATATTGCGATGGAAAACAAAAAAAGCAAAAAAATGTTTGGTGGCATTGTTTTAAAGGATAAGAATAGCTGGAGATATAGCGACAGTAAAAAATACGAATACAATTCGAATGATTTAAGGAATTGGAAATTTTTAGATTTAAATTAAAAAATGCATTTTCCTAGTTTTGATTACGAGACTAAACTTATAGGTTCGGGTTTTAGCCGGATTTGCGGAATTGATGAAGTCGGAAGAGGTCCTTTGGCCGGACCGGTGGTAGCGGCAGCGGTTCTGATTAGCGCGGAATTATTCAAGGATTTATCCGGTTTTAAAGGCATTAACGATTCGAAAAAACTAAGCGCCAAGAGGCGAGAGAAATGGTATGAAATTCTGACTAAGCGCGAAAAAATTAAATGGGGAATAGGAATAGTTTCGGAAAAAATAATCGATAGAATAAATATTTTGGAAGCGACAAAGCTCGCGATGATGGAGGCGATTAAAATGTTAGTCCGTCAGCCGGCGGATATGCCCGCTTCCGCAATGTTTCAGCGAGGCGAGCCGGATTTTTTATTGATAGACGGCAATTTTACTTTGGAAATTCCGGATTTAAGCCAAAAAGCTATTCCGCGCGGAGATGCCAAAGTAATTTCCATTGCCGCGGCTTCGATTATCGCCAAAGTAACTCGCGATCGGATGATGAGGCAATATCATGAAGATTATCCTGAATATGGTTTTGACAAGCATAAAGGATATGGCACGGCAATGCATATTGAAATGATTAAGAAATACGGCCCGTGCGCGATACACAGAAAAAGCTTTGAGCCGATAAAAGGAATGATGAAGTTCGTAAAGTCCAAAAGTCTATAAAGTCGAAAGTCCATCAAAATAAAAGTCTATAAAGTTCATAAAGTCAAAAAAGTTAAAAATATGAAAATAGAAAAGTTTGAAGATATAATTGCTTGGCAAAAAGCCGAAGAATTGACGATTGATATTTATAAACAATTTAGAAGTTGCAGAGATTTTAGTTTCAGAGATCAAATACAGAGAGCCGTTGTTTCTATTATGAATAATATTGCTGAAGGTTTTGAAAGAAGAGGCGATAAGGAATTTAAGCATTTTTTATTTATAGCAAAAGGCTCTTGCGGGGAAGCAAGATCGATGCTTTATTTAGCTCTGGAACTTGGATATTTATCTAAAAATGATTTTAGCAGATTTTATAATTTATCGCTGGAAATTTCCAAATTATTATCAGGTTTTATTAAAATTCTTGATAAATAATAATTTGACAGACTTTGCAGACTTTTGATGTTAATGATTTTTATAGACTGACTCTGACTTTATAGACTTTATGGACTTTCGACTTTAGGACTAATTTGGGTTGACAAAACGCAAATTTTGTGCTAGGATAAAAGAAAATTAAATAATTTTTAATTCATCGTTAAGGAATTTGAATATTGAAATGCGAACTTAGAGGTTCAACCTCTAAGTTGCGCTGAAAGCTTAATTTATAGTCGTTTAAAAATAAAAATATGAGAAAAGGCGAAATACAATTAGATGAGTCAGTTATTGCGGCATTGGAAAATGGAAATGGCGATAAAACTAAAAATAGTAAATTTTGGGCGGAAGATCGTTCGGAATGGCAAAAAGAAGAAATTAAAAATAGCAGAGAAAAGGTAAAGGCGGCTCAAATTTTAAGAAGTCATATTAGCGCGGCGGAGGGCGTTACCGAGACTAATCACGCAAACGAAGCTGTTGAATCGAAAACTAAAACATTTAAAAATGAAAAAGCGGAATTGGAAAAACATTTAGTTGGCCTAAAAGAATTATTAGATAAAACAAATGCACTTGAAAAAAGAGTAAAAATTGCTTCAAATATGCAAATTGCTAGAGATAAAATGCATGAAGTTGATGCCAAAATCGCAAATTTAAAAGCGGTGGAAAAAGAGGGAGAGCAAAAGCAGGGCGATTCTGTTAATATAGATGATAAAGCAGACGATTGGAAAAAACTTATAGCGCAAAATAAAGCGGATAAATTGGTGAGGAAGGCGGAAAAAGATTCTGCGGCAGCTCCAGCTATAGAAAAAGCGGAGAAAAAAGAGGATAATCCAAAATTAAATTTAAATTCTAATCCGTTAAATTTAAAAAATATGGAAAAAAATATAGAGGAAGATGGCGGTTTTGACGCGTACGCAAAAGCTAACGAAGAAAACGCGTTAAAAGAAGAGCAAGAAAAAGCTTTAAAAGATTTTGAAGCTCAAAAGGATAAAGAGAGCGGTAATTTATATGACGATGTTAACAAAAAATATAAGCTAGAAGCAGAACAAAAAAAAGCAAAAGAAGCTTATGAGTCTGAATTTGAAAATCGCGGAAAAACATCAAAAAACGAAAAAGACAAATGGGATAAGTTAAGGGAAAAAGATGATGTAGAAAAAGAAAAAAGAGCCGCGAGATTAAAGGAAAAAGAGGAGTTTAAGAATGCGTATAAGCAGCAATTTGGCGAGGAAGAAGATGGCGCTGGTAGCGTTAAGGATAGTGGAAAACAAAATATTGTTAATAATATTGACGCATCGGTTGATAATGCGCCGGTTGATACAGCGCCTGTTGATAATGTAAGCGATTTGAAAAAGATTATTCGCGAACGAGAGAAAAATATGCCTAAAAAGATTGGCGATGAATTAATTGATAATGATTTAGAGAAAAGCGCGGCTGAAATTTTAACTACAGGAGAACAAGACGCGGAGAAACAAGGAAAACAAAATAAAGGATTAAAAAAAGAACTTACCGAAGAAAGAGAAGTTAATGCCGAATTACAAGACAGGGTCATTAGAGCTGAAGCAATTTTAACTAATATTGAAAATGCTTTTGAAGAAAAAAAGAAAGAACTCACGGAGAAGGAAGTAAAAGGATTAGGAAAAATTTGGAAATTTTTAAATAAACCAAAAGTTAAATTTGCAATCGGCGTTGGGTTAATAGGAGGCGCTACTATTGCTACCGGCGGCGGATCCTTGGTGGGCGCTTGGCTTCATTTGCCTTATGGTTTAGGAATTGCCGGCTTAGGCGGAACTAGTAATTTGACTACCGCTTTATTGGGTTCGGGTTTTGCCGCAAGCGCTTATGGCAGTAAATTAAAAGAAGGTTTTAGACAAAACATGAATGAGCTTTTAGATATAGCGAAAAGCGCAAAAGAGTCTGCGGCTGGCGGAACACAAACAGAAAAGCGGTTGCAAGCCAGTGAAGCAGCGAGCAGAAGTAGCGCGGAAAAATCAACGGATGGCAAGAATGAAAAACTTGATGTTGAAAAAATTGTGAATTTTGTTAAAGAAGCGAAAGAGAATAAGCTGACGGCTCAGAATCTTTTAAATGGATTCGGCGGTAAAGTTGAGAACATAGAAGGGGCAAGGCAGCTCATTGAATCCGAGATGAGCATTTTTGCTTTTTCTAAAGAGAAAAGGGATATTAATGACGCTCATAAATGGTTAAGGAAAAAATTAGAAGAAATAAACGAAATAAAAAAGCAAGAACAGGTATCTAAAGAAAGTACCGAACAGCAACCGACGGAAGCTGGGGTTAAGGCGGTGAATGAATCTGTCGAACTTGCCGAACCCGCTAAAGCGGTTGAAACAGGCAAGCTAGAGAAGCCAGAAGCAAAAGAAGCGAGCAAAGATAATAAACCCGAGGTCGGCAATGTTATTTTAAAAGAAACTCCCGCGAGAAAAGAGGGTTCGTCAGCCGAGAATTTAGTATCTTTGGAGGACCAGAAAAAACTTTTTGAAGCGAAAGATAGATTTTTTGGCCTGTCAAGATTAATCGGTCAGAATAAAGAAAAAATAAATACGAATGTTCTTGAAACGATTGCCGAGCTGGTAAATAGTGAAATTGAAAAAGGTAAATATGAAACAGTTGATCCTGTGGTTAAACTCGCGAATGATTTAGTGGAAAATAAAGAAAAGTTTGATTTTTTTGGCAAAGAGGCCAATGCGGGTAATCGCGACAACGTTGCAAAAGAAAAGCTGATCAGCGAAATTAAAACCCACGCTCTTCATATGGAAAATAATGGGTTATTGGGAGCGACTGCGGAAGAAAAAGAAAAGAATCGGCTTGCTATTGCTGCTTTGCTGGATAGCAAAGAATTTAAAAGTCAAATTTAATTCATTAATTTTTATATTAATTTTATGACCACAACAATCCAAGACAATATAATCGAAAAATTAGGGCTGGAAAAATTGCCAACGGCGGCGCAGGCGGATTTTTTAATCAGAATGGCCGAAATTATCCAAAAAAGGCTGGCTTTGCGGGTGATGAAAATGCTTCCGGAGTCTGCTCTTGACGAATACATAAAAATAGTAGATAATGATGAAATTGGCGGACATGAGTTTTTGGCCAAAAAAATACCAAATTACGCCGCGATAATCGAAGAGGAGATTACTAATTTTAAGCAAGAGATAACAGCTTAAATCAATTAAATCCAAATGCCAAAATCCAAATAACAAATCAAGCCCAAAATCCAAATGACTAAATTTGACATTTGAGCATTTGATATTGATTTGACATTTGAAATTTGAGCTTTGAAATTATAAAACCATGAGCACTCCTAAAAAAAGACACACCAGAGGCAGAACAGGAGCTCGCAGAAGCCATCATGCTTTAGGGCAAATTAAGCTCGTAAAGTGCGAGAAGTGCGGCACATTGATTTTGCCGCACCATATGTGCGCGACTTGCGGCGTCTATGCCGGCAGAGAAGTTTTGAAAATTGTTTCAAAAGCGGAAAAAGCCAAAGCAAAAGCCGATAAGCATAAAAAGAAAAATGAATAATAAAATTGTATTAAGTATCAAGTAGTAAGTATTAGGTATAAACTTCAAATTTGAATTATACATAATACTTGATACATAATACTTGATACTGTTTCATGTCCGCTCGCCATTTATCCAGATCAATAGTTCTTCAGACGCTTTATGAGTGGGATTTTTTGAGTAATTTTGTAAATAGCAAAGACAGAGGCGAGGAAATTAAAAAACAGGAGCATTTTGTTAAATTGCTGGATAGGAATATAAAAGAGCTAGCCGCGGGCGTCGATGACGCGAGTTTTATTATTGAACTTGCCAAGGGAATAAAAGATCGAAAAGAAGAGATTGATAAAATTATTGAAGTCGCTACTCCTGATTGGCCGATTAATCAAATTACTATCGTCGATCGAAATGTTTTGCGTTTGGGAATTTATGAATTATATTTCGGCGACACGGCGCAGGTTCCTCCGAAAGTCGCGATCAATGAAGCGATCGAGCTGGCGAAAACATTCGGCGGCGAGTCTTCGGGTAAATTCGTAAATGGGGTTTTGGGAACGATTTTTCGCGATATAGCTGAAAAAAATCAAAAAGTTATTGGCGGGGAAGGAAAAAAGACTAAGATTAAAAAGAAAAAATAAATTCTAAAAATATTGGATAGTGGATATTAGATATTATCTTCATGGTTTGAGAAATTAAACCGAAATTAATATCAAATATTTAATATCCAATATCCGCAAGATACAATGCAAGCGAAATTGGCAAAATTAGAGAAAATTTTAAAAGTTAAATTTAAAAATAAAGACTTGCTTCATCAGGCAATGGTTCATCGATCTTATTTGAATGAAAATCCAAGTTTTTCTCTTTCGCACAATGAACGGCTGGAATTTTTAGGAGATGCCGTGCTGGAACTGGTAATAACCGATTATCTTTATAATAACTATTCTAATCCGGAAGGGGAGCTTACGAATTTTCGCGCGGCTTTGGTCAATAGCGATATGCTGGCAAAAATCGCGAACCAGCTGGGCTTGGAAGAATTTCTTTTAATGAGCAAAGGCGAGTCGAAAGACACGGGGCGCGCCAGGCAATATATAATGGCTAACGCGGTGGAATCGCTAATCGGAGCGATTTATCTCGATCGTGGCTATAAGATTTCTAAAAAATTCATTGAAGAAAATATAGTGCGAGAACTGCCGAATATACTGGAACAAAAACTTTATCAGGATCCAAAAAGCAAGTTTCAGGAAGAGTCCCAAGAGCGCGAAGGGATTACTCCGTCCTATGAAGTTATCAAGGATTGGGGCCCAGATCATGATAAGCATTTTATTGTCGGAGTATTTTTGGGAAAAGATTTGATTGCCAAGGGCGAAGGAAAAAGCAAGCAGGACGCTCAGCGCAACGCCGCCGAGGAAGGATTGAAAGCGAAAGGGTGGAAGTAGAAGATTAGTTGGTAGGTTGTAGTGGGTAGTTGGTAGTAAAGAAAATAAAAGTGTTTTTAAAAGGCCGAAAGGCTTTTTAAAAACTATTTTTTGACAATTTCTAAATTCCTGTTATACTTTTTATAATCTATTAAATTAAAATTAAAGATAAAATCGTTTCTGGTAAATCTATTAAATTAAAATTATTAAACTTATGTGCGGAATAATAGGATATTTAAGTAATGAGGATAAAGATATTGTCCCAATATTAATCGCGGGTTTAAAGCGTCTTGAATATCGCGGTTATGATAGTTGTGGTATTGTTGTTTGTAATTCAAAATCTGAGACATTGATAGAAAAATCAACCGCAAGAGTTAAAAAATTAGAGGAAAAGGCAAAAAATCATCCTTTTCCGGCAAATATGGGCATCGGGCATACGAGATGGGCAACCCATGGTTTAGTAACAGAAAAAAATGCTCATCCGCATTGTGATTGTAAAAGAGAAATTTTTTTGGTTCATAATGGAATTATTGAAAATTACAAAACAATAAAAGAAAAGCTTAAGAAAAAGGGGCATAATTTTATTTCCGAAACCGATACTGAGGCATTAGCTCATTTAATAGAACATTTTTTTAAGGATAATTTAGAAGATGCTGTAAAAAAAGCATTAAAACTTGTTAAAGGGACTTATGGATTGGCAGTAATATCTTCAAGAGATCCTAAAAAAATTGTAATTGCTAAAAATGCTAGTCCTTTGGTTTTTTCAATTAATGATGGTGGAGAGGTGTTGGTTGCTTCAGACGCCACTTCTATTTTAAATTTTTCTCGAAAGGTAATTTTTTTAGAGGATAAAGAGATAGCCGTTTTAACTTCTAAAGGATTTAAGGTTTTTGATATGGAAAGCGATCGTCTTAAAACAAAAGAATTTCAGGAGCTGGATTGGACGATTGAAAAAGCTGAAAAATCCGGTTATTCTCATTTTATGCTGAAGGAGATATGCGAAGAGCCGGAAGCAATTAGAAATTCTATTCGAGGAAGAATAATCGCTGAAGATGGGTTAGCAAAATTAGGGGGTCTAGAAAAAGTACAAGACAAGTTAAGAGAAATTGAAAAATTATTTTTAGTTAGTTGCGGAACAGCCAGTTACGCGGCTGAGGTGGGAAAATATATGCTGGAAGAATATGCCGGCATTTCTACGGAAACTGATATTGCTTCGGAGTTTAGATATAGGAAACCGATTTTAACTAAAAAGACTGCTTTTTTAGCCGTATCTCAATCTGGTGAAACAGCAGACACTCTGGCTGCTTTAAATGAAGCGAAAAGAAAAGGGATATTAACTTTAGGAATTGTTAATGTCGTTGGTTCATCTGTTGCCAGGCAGACTGATGCCGGTATTTATAATCATGTTGGGCCGGAAAATGCCGTTGCGTCTACAAAAGCTTTTCTCTCACAGCTATCGATCATGGTTCTTCTTACGGTGTTTCTGGGAAGACAGAGAGATATGAGTCTGGTTATGGGAAAAAGAATTTTAGGCGAATTAGAAAAAATACCGGATTTAATGAAAGAAATTCTTAAAGAATCAGAAAAAATCAAAGAAATAGCCGTGAAATATTCTCGCTATCGAAATTTTATTTTTTTAGGAAGAAAATATAATGCGCCAATTGCTAAAGAAGGAGCGTTAAAATTAAAAGAAATTGCTTATTTTATTCATGCAGAGGGTTATCCTGCCGGTGAAATGAAGCATGGTCCGATTGCTCTTGCTGATAAAAACTTTCCTTTCTTTTTTATTGCTCCTTCCGATTCTGTTTATGAAAAAACGATTTCAAATATGGAAGAAATAAAAGCGAGAAATGCGCCGATTATCGCCATTGCCACAAAAGGTAATGAAGAGATAAAAAATATCGCTGATGATGTCATTTATATTCCAAAAACCTTGGAAATGCTAACGCCGATGTTAACTAGCTTACCGCTTCATCTTTTTGCTTACTACGCCGGAGTGAAATTGAATTGTGATGTTGATAGGCCGAGGAATTTAGCAAAAAGTGTTACTGTGGAATAAAATCATAATTTAATTTAAAAATATTATGGATAGTGGTTGTCAATTTCTCACTAAAAATATTATTCCGGAAGCGAGTAAGATTGTTATGAAAAAAGGAAAGGGCGTTGTTCTGTGGGACAATAACGGTAAAGATTATATTGATTTTAGCGCCCAAACTCTTAATCTGAGTTTAGGTCAATGTTATCCGGATTTTACAAACACAATTATCAAACAATTAAATAATTATACATTTCTTTCTTCCTGATTTATTTGTGAGCCGTTTTTAGAATTAGCCGAAACATTAGTAAATTTAGCTCCTAAAGAATTAACAAAAATAAATCTTAAACTGAATAATGGAAGCGATGCAAATGAAAGTGCTTTTAAGAGAGTGAGAAAATATCACAAAAAACAAACTATCGCCTCTTTTTATGGAAGCCGTCTCGGAGAAACATCAGAAACTATAAATGCAAATGGAAAACATTTTGAAAACAGACAGTACATCGGCGGAAGTCAAAAATTTGAATTTTTTCCACCTCCTCATTCCAATTTTATACCTTCGTGTAAGACTACAAAAGAAGCGGAAAATTTTTCACTTTTAAGTTTTCAAAAACTACTTGAAAAAAATGATGATATTTGCGCAGTTATTGTTGAACCGATTATGGTAAATGCTGGAGTATATCTTTTGTCACCTTCTTATCTTGGCAGACTTCGTGTTTTATGTGATAAGCATCAAATAGCTCTTATTTTTGATGAAATACAGACTGCTTTTGGATGGTTAGGAACATTTTTTGCCGCGTCAAAATATAAAGTTATACCAGATATACTGACATTAGGTAAAGCCCTTTCTCCGGGGTTTCCTCTTGCCGCTATTCTCATGCGACCAAAATATGATGTTTTAAATTACGGAGAAGATAAATTTACTTATGGTGGTCACCCTCTTTCTTGTGCCGTAGCTTTGCAAAATATCAAAATCCTGGAACAGATAAAAATGAATAGCATTGTTTTAGAAAAAAGTATTCTTATTTTTAAGCTTTTGTCAGAAATGCAAAAGAAAAATAGTCTTATTAAGGAAATTAGAGGCGAGGGATTAATCTGGGGAATAGATTTTGGCACAAAAACATCTTTTTTAAAAGTGGAAAAAATATATAAACTAGCTCTTTCAAATGGACTTATTTTGAGAAAAAGTCAGGATGGGCTTGGTTCATCTTTAATTATGAAACTTCCTTTAATTATTGCTGAAAAAGAAATTAGAGAAGGAATTAAAAGATTTGAGCGATCGTTATTTTTTTAAAAATAAATTATAATAGTTATATCGAATCATGCATTTAAAGCGAATTGAAATCAGCGGTTTTAAATCTTTTGCCCAAAAAACCACACTTGAATTTGAAAAAGAAATTTCCGCCATAGTCGGTCCGAATGGGAGCGGAAAATCAAACGTGGCCGATGCTGTGCGCTGGGCGATTGGCGAGCAAAGCGCGAAAGCCTTGCGCGTCAAAAAAAGCGAGAATTTAATATTTTCCAGCCATACCGCGGGAGCGGGGAAAGCCAGCGTTTCTTTGTATTTCGATAATCACGATCATGCTTTGCCGGTAGATTTTGACGAAATTGTGATCAGCCGCCGCCTTTATAAAAATGGCGATACCCAATATTTTATTAATGAATCAAAAGTTCGTCTTTTGGATATTTTGGAAATGCTGTCTCGTGTCGGCATTAATCCAAAAAGCTATTGCGTTGTAAGCCAGGGTATGGCCGATGCGATTTTACGCGCCAGCGCCGAAGAACGGCGGGGTATTTTCGAAGATGCCGCCGGTGTAAAGCCGTATAAAATCAAGCGCAATGAAGCGCTCAGAAAGCTGGAATTAACCGAAGAGAATTTGAGCCGGGCAAGCGATCTTTTAGCTGAAATTAAGCCGCGACTCGCGTTCTTGCGCCGTCAGGCGTTAAAAGCGGAAAAAATAGTTGTTGTTAAAAAAGAACTCGATGAAGGTCTTAAGAAGTGGTATGCTTTCACATTGAATCGTTTTAGCGATCAGAAAAAAACCATTACGGAAAATCTTGACGGGAAAGACAGTATTTTGAAAAAAGCCCAAGACGAATTGAATAGTCTGATCAAGAAAATGGACGAGATAAAAGCATCGAGCGGAAATTTGGATGACCGCCAAGAAAATTTAAGAAATGATCTTGAAAATGTCCAGATTAAAATCGATGAATGCATTAAAAACTTGGCAATTTATGAAACAAGGTTGAAAATCGAAGAAGAAAGAGAAGAGCGGCCAAGCATTGAAGCGGTGGCTATCAGCATTGATTATATCAAAGGGAAAATAGCGGATATTTATAGCGCGATTAGCGCGGTTGCCGAGCTTATTAAAAAATCAAAAGACGGCAAGCCGGCAGTGGAAACCGACATAGAAAATATTGAAGCAAAAACTCGAGAGCTTCTCAGCGATATCGCCAGCGGCAAAGCGCCGGTTGATAAAAATAGAATCCGCCAGCGGGCGGAAGAAAAAGCCAAAGCAGTTGAGGCATTGTCTGGCGAGATTGCGCGGATAAAAAATATTTTTAACGAATTGAATAGTGAAAAAGAAAATATTCGGCATAATATTAATAAAGAAGTTTCGGGTGATAGGGTTCGGCGCGGCGAGTTTTTTGCCCTTCAGGGAGAAATCAATCGCGCGGAATCAGCAGTGTATAAAATGCGCAATGAAAAACAAATTATTATTATTGAAGAAACAAAGATCAATACCAGATTTGAAGATCTGATCAATGAAATAAAAACTGAAATGGGCGAAACTTTCTTGATTGAAGTCAAGAAAGTTTTTCCGGAAGCGATAAATGAATATGAGCTGAAGGAAAAAATTGAAAAATTAAAACGGGAATATATTCAAATTGGCGGGATTGATCCCATGGTAATTAATGAATGCAAGGAAACAAATGAGCGCTATAATTTTTTGGCGAAAGAATCGGGGGATTTGGAGCAGGCTATCGGCGATCTTAGAAAAGTCATCGCGCGCCTTGATGAAAAAATTGACGCGCAATTCAATTCGATTTTTAAGAAAATCAATTTCGAGTTCAATAAATATTTCCGTCTTATTTTTGGCGGAGGGGGCGCGTCTCTTGAGCTTTTTGAGATTGTTCCAAGGGAGAGCGAAGAAAATGCCGATGCCATCGCTAATCTTGGAGATGAAGAGAAAAAATCCAAGAAAAAAGAAAAAGGAATAAATGTCAAGGTTTCGATTCCCGGGAAAAAAGTAAAAGATTTGGAAACATTGAGCGGGGGAGAGCGCTCGCTTACTTCTTCCGCGATACTTTTTGCCATTATCGCCAGCAATCCGCCGCCGTTTATTGTATTGGACGAAATTGATGCGGCTTTGGACGAAAATAATTCGCAAAAAATCGCTTTGATTTTAAGCGAATTGGGAAATATATCTCAGTTTATCGTTATAACTCATAATCGCGCCATAATGAGGCAGGCAAAAACAATTTATGGCGTTTCAATGACCGACGAAAGCATCTCTAAGATAATTTCGGTGAAAATTGATGAAGTGAAGTAGTGTGGTTGACAAAGATACGGTATTTTGATAATGTATATAAGTTAAGAAGTTCTGTAAAAGCTAAAAATATAGTAATCTAAGGCTAAATTTTAAGTTCTAAATTTTAAATCAAGTCTAAATTTTTAAATGAATAAATAATTAATTTAATTTTTTTCATTTAGGATTTCATTTAAAATTTTAAATTTAGACTTTAGCCTTAATCTCAGTGATATTTTTATAGATTTTTACGATATATTTCGCTATATTAAGTTTTTTAAAAATTAAAGAAATTTCTATGTTGCAAATAAGATTGCTCAGAGTCGGCAAGAAACACAAGCCATCTTTTCGCTTGGTTTTAGTCAATAAAGGCAAAAGACCCGGAAAATATCTGGAAAATTTAGGTTTTTATACTCCGACTAAAAAAGAAAATAAAACCGAAAATCTTAACAGCGAGAAAATCATTTATTGGATTAGCAAGGGCGCTCAATTGACTTCGACCGTGCATAATATTTTGCTTGATGCCAGAGTAATTACCGGCAAAAAAGAAAAGATAAAAATTTCCAAGAAAAAAGGCGCGGAAAAGCCCGGCGAAGCGCCAAAGGCGGCGGCACCAAAAGTAGAAACCTCAAAGGATGAAGTGAAAGCTGAAGTTAAAACAGAAGCGATGCCTGTTGCATAAAATAAAATAATTTTGCGTTTTAAAAAGATTATATTGTTTGTATAATCTTTTTGTTTATATCCGGTTTGACCCCGTTAGAAGTTTTAAAATTATTTTCACTATTAAATCTGAATATAAGGCGAAGCCGCTTCGCTTGATGGCGCGATTATTTAAAAGAATTGGCTTGAGCTTCTAACGGGGTTTGACAGTTGGAAATTTTATAGTATAATATTAATAGCGGTATAGTTTAACAGAGGTTTACCATTAAGGTTTTACCTTAAAGAAAGGTCGACAATACTGCTTCTTTAAGTTAATCTTACAAGGGAGAAATTCAAAATGACTGAAACAGTTAAAGATCAAGAATTTTTGGTAACAGTTGTGAAAGCAATTGTGAACCATCCGGAAGATGTCGAAGTGACCAGAGATTTAGACGAAAGAGGAGTTTTACTCACTCTTAAGGTAAATCAAGAAGACATGGGTTATGTCATCGGACGGGAAGGTTCTACTGCCAAAGCTATTCGAACACTTTTGAGAATCATCGGCGTTAAGAATAATGCCAGATTGAATCTTAAAATTGCCGAACCGGAAGGTTCAACCAGAGTTCCACGAGACAATAGCGCATCGCGCGCAACAAGAAATATTGACGATGTTGTGGGAGACGACCTAAAACTATAGAAAATAAACTTTGATAAGGTTTATGTATAGCCAAGACCGCAGTCTTAGAAATAAGAAAGCGGTTTTTGGTTAGATTGATTTTTATGTTAAAAATGGTATTATAGATCTATGCTTATAAAATTGTATAAATTTGGTGATGTGTTAGTATCGCATCCGGCCGGACGGGAGGCGTATTTGGCAATGCAGGCGTATACGATTAAGGGATTGAACAAAGATGAGCCGATTGAAATAGATTTTTCCGGCGTGAAAGTCTTGGCTCCTTCATGGTTCGATGAAGTTATCACAAAAATCGCCGAAAATTTTAAAAATGTGAAATTATTAAATACAAAAAATTCCTCGGTTCAAGCGACTTTGGAAACCTTGAGAAAATATTCGGATTTTAAATTATAATTTTTTCTTCATTCCGTTTGTCATTCTGAATGTAGCGAAGCGGAGTGAAGAATCTCGCGCACGGCGCGATTAATTATCCCTTTAATTTCGCGGCGAGAGTAAAGAGGTAAAAAATTAAATAAATAATTCAAAATATGCCAACCAAAAAATGTCCATTTTGTGCCGAGGAAATTCAATATGAGGCGGTATTATGCAGACATTGTCATAGTGATTTAAACAAAACAGCTTCAATCACTCTTGAGTCAATATCGATTTCAAAACCCTTAAATATTATTCCAACCTTAAAGCAAGAGGTAAACAATAAAGATTTAATTAAAAATTATGGAGGTAGGGGTGAAAAAATTTTCAAGGAAAATATTAATGAAAACGATGAAAAAATATTTGTAAAACTTAAAGGTAGTTTTGGCGAGGGTTTAGTGATAACCGATAAAAGACTTTATGTATTAAAGTGGGGTTTTATGACTGGAAATACATTTGGGGGAAAGTGTGTGGCATTTGAGTTCGCTAATATTACCGGTTTGGATATAAAAAAGGGGTTTGCGACTGGTACTTTTGAAGTGTTGACGCCAGCAACTCAAAATGCTCAAAAAAGCTACTGGGATAACAGCAAAAATGGTGCTGTTCAAAGCGATAATGTAATTACATTTCAATCTACCGAATTTAATTCTTTCCAAGAAGCAGTAAAAATAGGGAGAGAGAGAATAAGTAAATTTCACACAGGAAACAATCAAGAAGTATCTAATTATTCAGAATTAGAGAAATTGGCAGAATTAAAAGAAAAAGGTGTTATTACCGAAGAAGAGTTTAACACTAAGAAAAAATCGATTCTTGGTTTATAAATTATTAACTAATATAAAATATGTTTACTAAAAAATGCCCTTATTGTGCTGAAGAAATTCAGCAAGAAGCAATGTTGTGTAAATATTGTCATAGTGGTTTAAACAAAGCAGGAGCAACTATGTCTAAAGCGGCAATAAATACCTCTCTTCAAAAAACCATTTTAGCCACAAAGCAAAAAGAAATTTCTAAAATTGGAATTAATGTCTCTGAAAAAGAAACTCAAAATACCAAACCAGAAAAACCCTTAAGCATTGATGATAAAAATGGAGCACAAATAGAAAAAAAGAATCTATCGACATCAGGTTTTTATATAATTACTTGCATAATTCTTGCGATTATATTTCTAATTGCAAAACTTGATGTTTTGTATGCACTTCTGTTTCTATTTTCAGTAATTGTTTTGTTTTTAGGTTTAATCAAACCATCTTTTGTAAAAATGGATTCAAGAAAAAGAGTTCTAAAAGTTTTTTTACCAATTGTTGTTTTACTTTTTGTTCTAATACCGACTGAACCACTAACGCCTGAGGAACAAAAAATTAGACAAGACGAGAAAGCAGCAGAACAGATAAAAACCGAGCAAGCAAGACAATCAGCAGAACAAGCGAAACAAGCGATAGAGCAAGAAAAAATAGCGCAGACAAAAGCAGAACAAGAAAAAGCAGACAAAGACATGACAGATTTTTTGAATTTATTTATAAATGCGGGATTGGTAAGGGATACTAAAGCGGGTACAATTTATGTTTCTGATACATGGTTCACCATGCCTGTTAAAAATAAAGAATCGTTTTTAAAGATGGCTTCCGATTTATTGAAAAAACAAACAGGATATGGTTGGATAGAAGTAAGGCATTATCAATCCAATGAGTTACTAGGCGAAGTTTCAGGAGGTTCTGTGGAAGTTAAAAGGTAGCTTATCAATGAGAAATAAAAATAATTTAAAATTATGATTGAAATTTTAACAATATTATTTTCTGTAATTGCAATTATCATATCTATTTATTCTTGGCAAAAATCAAGAGCAATTTATGATATAGAAAAATATAAATTTCCAAAAAATGTTGGGGGTAGCAAAACAGATGAAGATGAAAAACATGAACAAGCACTTAAAGAAAAATTAAAAACCGGAAACTGGCAAATTCTTCATATTTATGAAAGAAATGTAAACAATGAATTAATGATTGTTATTGGTAAAATAAAAAAATAAAATTCCATGCGCTTTGATATCATCACAATTTTCCCTCGAATATTCAATTCACCCCATTAGAAATTTTGTTTAATTGCTTCAGTGCTATATTTTTACGATTATTCCGTTTAAATTTGTAATTTCTAACGGGGTAAATATTTCAGCGAGAGTATTTTGACGCGGGTGCGGGCGAAAAATTTGTTA
>JAHILZ010000104.1 GCA_018896765.1 Patescibacteria group bacterium
GTATATTCGTCAACATAATGTCCGCGGTCAGCCATCATTTCATAGTTTAGCGTGTCAAAAGGCGTATCTTTGAAAATTTTCGTGAAAACATGGTATGTTCCGATAAAAAAAACTTGAGATGCGGTTAAGACGAATATTTTTCCTATCCAGCCAATGGCGTATAGCGCGGTTCCCCAATGCAGCATCTTTCTTTTGTTAAAGAGATCGGTATATTTTCCCGCTAACAGCTGGAGAATAATAGAAACAAAGATGATTAATGATGATATCGCGCCAACTTCCAAGTAATTGCCGTTAAATATTTGCCAAATAAAAATAGGCCATATAATCAGTCCGACAGAGCTTTCCGCGCCATTGGCCGTGTTCGCGAGAATAAGCTTTCTATTCTCTTTCGCAAAATATTTTTTCCAGGTTTCCAAAATTCCCCAGCTAAAGCTCTCGTGTGTTCTGGGAAGCGCTAAAAACGGGATGCCGGCTGACAGGTAAAGGATTATCGCGATAATAAATACGATGTCAAAATCAAACCGCATTATTAAAAATCCGGCGGCTATCGGCATAAGTACGCTTAAGAACGAGTGGGTAGCCCAAATCAAGCTTACTTCCTTGCCTCTGTTGATCTTGTCCGTGAACTTGGCGAAATCAGTATGAAAAGGCAGCCAAAACAGCATGCGAGAAAAAGTTAAGGCAACCACGGATAATATTAAAAATAGATTAGGATTTTTGTCCAAAAAGAAGAGGCAGGTATAAAACGCCCCGTCCATAATCACGCTAAGCCGAAGGGAGCGGCGCAGGCCTATTTTATTTAAAAGCTGAGCCCCTATCGGCAGTATTAAGAGATAGATTACATGGCCCGCGATATAATACAAAAATACATATTCAACTTGATAGTTTAGCTTGGTTAATAAAAAAATCGGCAAAAATAAGCCGATCAAGCCGCCGGCGGCAAACTGGATCATTCTTCCGGAAAACAAGGCGACAAAACCTTGGGATAAATTGCCGTTGAAGTAACGCATAACGCATAACGCATAACGCGTAACGAGTTGTGGAATTAAAGCTTCTAATTATTGTATTTAAAAACTAATAAATTTTTTTAAAGTAAAGTATTGTAAAGTTTGCGTGTCAGGTGAGTTAATAAGACAGGTCGTTATGCGTTACGAGTTATGCGTTATGCGATCTATTGTCCTATCATAACAGCCATCGGCTTTAATTTGACTATGGGCTTTGCCAAATCGCTTTGGTTTTTTATCACTTGTTCAATATTTTTGTAAGCTTGCGGAGCTTCGTCAAACTTGCCCTGCCATCCGGCGAAAACTATTCCTTTAATCGCTTGGTCGGCCTGCTCTTTGGTTAATTTCTTGTTGGCTTCCCGCCGCCCCATTGCTCTGCCGGCTCCATGCGCGCAGCTCATAAAGCTTTCAGGATTGCCCAGCCCCTCCACAATAAAGCTTGGCGCTCCCATGCTTCCGGGAACTATTCCAATCTGGCCGGCAAAGGCGCGCGTCGCGCCTTTGCGGTGGACAATAACTTCTTTCCCGAAATGGCTTTCTTTTGCCGCGTAGTTGTGGTGGATGCTGATATATTTTTCTTTAATTTCACTTTTATAGCCGCGCTCCATGGCAAAGTTTATGAATTCACAGTTGGTAATATTGCTAAAAATATCCATGAAGCGCTTTGCCATTAAATCGCGGTTAGCTTGGGCGAATTCCAGGCAATAATTCATGGCTTGCCAATAATCTTGCCCGTCTTGGGAATCTAATTTTAAGAAAGCCAAGTCCTTGTCAGGCAATTTTATGTTATTACTTTCACAGCATTGCTTGGCTTTTCTATGGAAAAAATTCGCTGTTTTATAGCCGAAATTGCGGGAGCCGCTGTGAAGCATCAGCCAAATATTCCCCATGCTTTTTATTTGCCATTTTGAATCATCAATTTCTTGTAAAATTTCCAAAAAATGGTTGCCTCCGCCCAATGTGCCAATCTGGTTGCGCGCGGAATCAAGCTCTTTTTGTATGATAGGAACATCCGGCGCCCTATCAAACCCTTCCCAGCTTTGCGCCTGTTTATGGTGCGTAAAGCCGGTAGGTATGTCTCCGCGCAGCTGATTTAAAATTTGTTTTAAAGAATATTCGTCAATTTCCCTGATAGAAGTTTTTACGGCAATTACGCCGCAGCCGATATCAACTCCCACCGCATTGGGCGCGATTATATATTCAGTGGCTAAAACTCCGCCGATAGGCATGCCATAGCCAACATGGGCGTCAGGCATAATGGCGATATGGTGGAATGCTCCGGGCAGATTGGCGATATTTCTTGCCTGCTTTTCCGCGCCCGGCTCAATATCATCCAGCCACATCTTTATGGGGATTTTTTCTTCTTTTATTGTCTTCATTTGTTTTTCAAAATCTTCTCCGCTTAACAATTGAGCAATTTAACAATTTATTCTATTACAATATTCACTAGTTTCCCTTTAACAAATATCACTTTAATAATTTTTTTGCCGTTCGTCCACTTTTTAATCTTATCACTCTCCAAAGCGATTTTTTGCGCTTCTTTCTCGCTTATATTAATTGGCGCCTCAATAGTATCGCGCAATTTGCCGTTGATTTGAATCACAAGATTAATAATATCGTCTTTAATTAATTTAGGATTATGTTTCGGCCACCTTTGATTGAAAATTGACTGTTTGCATTTTTTGCTTTCATCCGCCGTAGCTTTAGCGAAGGAGGACCACAGCTCTTCGGCTAAAGCAGGCGCGAAAGGAGCAATAAGAATCAAGAATTTTTCCCAAGTTTTACCGGAAATATTTTTTTCCGCGCTCAAGCTGTTGGTAAGCTCCATCAGGCGAGCCACTGCCGTGTTGTATTTTTGATCTTCAAAATCGTCTGTTACCGCTTTAATGGTTTGATGCAGTTTTTTTATTATTTTTTTATCATCTTCATAATTATTCTTTACCCCGTTAAATGAATTAGCTACAGACGGTAGTTTAAGACCGCCGTCAAGTTTGCCCCGTTGCCACGAAGCGGTTTCACGGGGCGATACA
>JAHILZ010000004.1 GCA_018896765.1 Patescibacteria group bacterium
TATTGCAATTTCATCTCGTTCGCTTTGCTTAAAATGCCCAAGATTTTTACTTCTTTTTTTTCATTATATTTTTTTATTTAAAAATTAAAAAGCCGATTTTATTTTATCATAGTGTTCGGATTCAGAAAAGAATCTGCCTAAGATGTTTAATAAAAAAAATACAGGAGAACCCGCAGAGATAAAAGACATACCAGATGGATATTATACGATACTTAGCACTCTCGAAGGAATGGTGAACTATAGAGGAGAGTCTTCTATAGATAAAGAAAAAACATACCCTAGATTATTCATAATAAAGAGGTGTGATCCCATTTTTGTAAGTATTAAAACGGAAGATATAAAGGATATTGGTATCATACCAAACAATCTTAGTAGACTGGATGATTTAATGATCGAAAAGGGTAAAATAGTAAAGATTAGTAGCTAATTATATAAAGCTCTTCATTTTTTTGAGGAGTATTTTTTACGCAAAATTTTTTTGACAATCAGGCGGGGAAATTATAGTATAAAGCTATAAATGATGAAATAAAATTTTGAATTTCCAATTTTGAATTTTGATTGAATTTCGAATGATTTAATGTTTTATACCCAACTGCTTATCTAATGTCGTTGTATACCCTTTAGCGGTATAAAATTAAGAAATTCGAGTTTGATTCAAAATTCAGAATTCAAAATTAAAAATTAGTAAGCTTAAAATTATGCTTTATCCCGTAAGAATAAATAAATATTTAGCCGATAAAAAAATTTGCAGTCGAAGAGAAGCTGATCTTTTGATTAAACAAGGAAAAGTGACGATAAACGGCAAAAAAGCCGAGCTGGGAGAGATGGTGCGGGAAGCCGATAAGGTAGCGGTGGAAGGGGATTTGAAAAAGCTTGTTTATTTGGCTTTCAATAAGCCGGAAGGAATAATCACGCACAGTCCCCAAGGCGATGAAGTTAGTATCGGTGATATTTTGAAATTTAATCAGGAAGTTTTTCCCTTGGGCAGGATTGATAAAGATTCACGCGGGCTGATTATTCTAACCAATGACGGGCGGATGACCGACAGATTATTGAATCCTTTAAATGTTCATGAGAAAGAATATGAAGTCAAATTGGCTTTGCCGATAAGCGAGAATTTTTTAAAACAAATGGAGCGGGGGGTCCGATTGGACGGCGGATACACCACGCAAAAATGCAAGCTAAAAAAACTGGATGATAATTCTTTTTCCATAATTTTGACCGAAGGAAAAAAAAGGCAGATCAGGCGGATGTGCGCGGCTTTTGGTTGCGAAGTCGTTGATCTTAAAAGAGTTAGAATTATGAATATCGCGCTTGGCAAATTACAGGAAGGGCATCATCGGATAATTTCAGGCGCGGAATTGGAAGAGTTTTTAGGGAAATTGGAGTTAAATTAATTAAGCAAAATAATTTTTAATTTAAAACCTCGGTTTTTAAGACTGGTTCTGTATCGACTCGCGTCACATTAAAACGCAGTCGGCCGATGAGTTTGTGGTCGGAGGTTTCTATGTTTACGCGCCATTCGCCGGGCGCGATATTTTTTATGTAGGAATAAGTCCTGTATCCGCCGTCGCGACCGCCGGCAGCGATTATGTTATCTATGCGATAAACGGCAGTCCACTGGCCGGAAGCGCCGTCATATTTTTGCCAAACATGGACAATATTATTTTTAAATTCCGCCGGAGAAAATATGGCGCTGTGAGCGTATGCCCAGCTGCCTTTTACCGCGTGAAAATTTTCGCGCAGTGAAAAATAATTGAATAATCCTTTTTTCTCGCCTTCCACGACATATTTTCCCGAATCGTTTCGATAGATAGAATGATAAACCCCCGCTTCTTTGAGAGATAGGGGAATTGGCGGAATTAGATTTAAGAAATATAAAATATTTGTCGCGAGATATATGCCTGCGATGGAATACATAAGTATTTTTTTGCTTTGCTTAAATTTTTCTTTGGCTATAAATTTTAATCCAAGGAGAAAAAGAAACAAGATTACTAAGCTTATCGCGCCGCTTATTAAAAATATATCCCATCCGATCCGATGAAAAAGCACAGGTACGATAAAAATAGTGAAAGCAAGAAGCGACAGGAAGAAAAGCCCTATTTGAAAAGCAAGACGAGCATAATGTTTTTTAAGCGATTCGTTGGCGACAAAAGCGATTAAAAGGATAAAAAGAAACGGCCATGTGTCCAGAATGGTGGAGCTTCTGTAATAAAAGACAATAAATGCGCTTAAAAGTCCGCCAAAGAAAAATTGCAGGATATTGATATGCCAAAAATGCTTTTTGGAAGCGTCTTTATCATCCATTGCTTCATTTTCCTGGAGATTGATCAAGATAATGAAAATCGCAATGATAATGAAATGCGCTCCAACCCAAAGATTCTCCCAAAAAAGATCCACGCGCTTGAGCGTAATCGCGTCAAACACGAAACCGCCGACCAGCGATACTGAAGATACAGGCCGCTCGTATCGGCCGTACCAGCCGGTTATTTGGGTTAAGGAAAATTTCATAAAAATTATATTGAATATGAATAATTATCGCGCTTGAAGTTTTTTGCGCGGGATTGGGTTCATTTTAGCATATAATTTAATTTTTACCATACAGCGATGTCTTGCAATTTAATATTTATGTGCTAATATTAAAATAATATTAATTATTAACAAAGCAAAAAAATATGCAATATGATTTTACGCAAGGAATAACTTCTTCGGCAAAATTTATGAAAACAGCAGTGTTAGCGTTTATTGTTTTTATGGCGATAACTATTTTGAATCCTTTTGTAATAGTCGGCGCCGGCGAGCGCGGAGTAGTGCTTACATGGGGCGCGGTAGGCGATACAATTTTAGACGAGGGTTTGCATTTGGTGGTGCCAATAATGCAAAAAGTAGCGATAACCGATGTAAAAATCAAAAAACACGAAGTTCAGGTAGTAGCCTATTCAAAAGATCTTCAGACGGTGGATACTGTCATTGCTTTGAACTATCATGTGGCCACCGATAGCGTAAATAAACTTTATCAGGAAATTGGGAGTGATTTTCAATCAAGAGTCATTGATCCAGCTATTCAAGAAAGCGTCAAAGCGACAACTGCTTTGTTTGCGGCGCAAGATTTGATCGAGCAGAGACCCAAGGTAAAAGATGAAATTAAAAAACATTTGTTTGATAGATTAAGCAGTAAATATATTGTAATAGATGATTTTAGCATTGTGAATTTTGATTTTTCGGAAAATTATGAAAAAGCGGTGGAGCAGAAACAAGTTGCGCAACAGCAGGCCTTAAAAGCGGAAAATGAATTGAAAAGAATAAAAATAGAAGCGGAACAAAGAATTGCCCAAGCGGAAGCGGAAGCAAAAGCGATTCAGATTCAAGCGCAGGCGATTACTCAGACAGGCGGAAAAGATTATGTCCAATTAAAAGCGGTAGAAAAATGGAATGGCCAATTGCCGCAAAATATGATTCCCGGCGGCACGGTTCCTTTTCTGGATCTGACATTTAAGTAAAAATTAAAATAAAGCGGAATTTATATTATTATAGGTTGAATATATTGTATTAAAAAGAAAATCTGGCATACCCCCGTATTTATAAATATGGGGGTATTTTTTTGTTATGGTTAGATTATAGACTGCTTGATGCGGGCCATTGTTTTTTTAAAGGAAAAGTGCTAGGATTTTTATAAATGTGGGACGCTTGTTTTGGAAAAAGATAATCCTTCCGGATTGCCGGAAAATGCTGATGAACTCAAGATCCCTGTAAAGTATGAAGCAGGAGTTGAAGGAATGACAGTAAAAGCATATTTCAATAATAGTAATATGGATCCTGAATTTTCCTGCAATAAAGTATTTCCGGTTGAGAGATTGGTTCCTAAAACTCAGGCTGTGGGCAGGGCTGCGCTGGGGGAGCTTTTAAAAGGTGTTACGGAGTCCGAGAAAAATGCGGGATTTTTTACCAGTATAAATTCCGGGGTAAAGATCCAAATCCTGACAATTGAAAACGGCATAGCTAAAGTTGATTTTGACGAGCGGCTGGAGTTTCAGGCCGGCGGCTCTTGCCGCGTCGCGGCGATCAGGGCGGAAATAACAGAAACGTTGAAACAGTTTCCGACAGTAAAAGATATTATTATTTCCATTAACGGCCGCACCGAAGATATTTTACAGCCGTAAAGCGGAAAAACACCCCGAAGACTGTTTTTGGAATTCAAAATTGTTTTAATTCGGTATGCAGATAACAGCAAAATCAAAAACAAGAAAACAGGCTGTCGGTTTCGCGGTTTTTGTTTTGTTCGGTTTTTTTGCCTCGGGAATGGCGCTGAAAATGGAATTTTCTTCTCAAGCGCCGGAAGGAAATTGGAGCGAGCCATGGTATAATGACTGCGAAGAAGTATCGATAGCGATGGTTGATAGTTTTTACAATAACAGAACTTTGACCAGCGCGGTCGCGAAAAAAGAAATATTAAGAATTTTAGACATAAAAGAAAAAGCATTCGGCCCAATCCTTGAAGAAGACGCGGAAAAGATCGTTGATCTGGTAAATAATTTTTTAAACTCAAATTGGAAAGCTCGAATTGTCGAAAACCCGACGATTGAACAAATCAAAGAACAGATAAATAATAATAATCCCGTAATATTGCCGGTGGACGGAAGAAAACTGAATAATCGATATTATACGACTACGCATTATCATGTTTTTGTAATTTCCGGCTACGATGACGATAAAAAGGCGTTTGTTACGCAAGATCCGGGCACTTATCGCGGCAAGAATTATCAATATTCTTACGCGGTAATTGAAAGCGCGATGCATGATTATAATTCCGAAGATCTGAGCAAAGGCAGGAAGGTCGCGATTTTTACCAGCCGGGAGATAAAAAAGGCAGAAAGTACTGATGCGGGCGATGGCGAGGTAAAAAAAGCAGATGAATCCGAGGTTAAAACAGCACTTGTCTTATCCGATATCGGCAGCGATGATTCTATTAAGGGCAATGAATCTGAAATCAATGTTTTGCCGGCGGTTTCGGAAAAAAGCGCCGAGTACGGCGGTCTTGCGAAAAGAATATGGGGTTATTGGGCTAATTTAATCGAGTGGATAAAAAAAACATATCGCGGATTTTAATATTGAATTTTTCCAAGGAAAGTTTTTGGAAAGCGCGGCTTGGAAAGCGAAAATATGGCCGAAGAAAATAATAATCAAGAAATAAAATCTAAAAGCAAAAAAATATTATTTTTTGCCGCAATCGGCTTGATTTTTTTTGCCGCCGGCTTTTTGATTTATAAGGAATATTTTGAGCAAGGCGAGGCAAGCGGCCAAATCGCTCAGAGCGAAGAAGCTAATAATATAAAAAATAAAGAGATTTTTGACGTGGAATATATCGTTCAGGAAGGAGATACTTTATCTTTAATTTTGGAATCGTTAAACACAAAAAACGAGGAGCGAATCAAGATAATCGAAGCTTTTGAAAAAATCTATAGCCCGACAAAAGTAAAAACAGGGAACGCGATAAAAATCAAATTCGAGGAAGATAAAAGTTCCGTCGGTAAAATGGAATACGCGATTAGCGCGGAAAAAGTTCTGATAATAACCAAAAAAGCGGAAAACGAGTGGGATTCGGAAGAAAAAGAAATCGTTTTTGATGTTAAAATCGCGAGCAAGGGCGCGAAAATCAAGAGTTCTTTGTTTGAGACGGGAAGCGAAATAGGGCTGAGCGCGGCAACGATTTTGCTTATGGCCGATGTTTTTTCCGGCGAAATAGATTTTGCTACTGACATACAGGAAGGCGATAGTTTCAAAATAATTTATGAGGAAAAATACCCCTCGAATTCCTCCCCTCAACTTCATTCGGGGCAAGCAGGGCAAGCAAAAGACGGCGCGCTGGCCTTGGATGGGAATATTTTGGCGGCGGAGTTTCAAAATCAAGGCCAAACATTCAGGACGTTTTATTTTGAAGACCCCGGGAATATCAGCTCTTATTTTGACGAAAAGGGGCGATCGCTTAAAAAAGCGTTTTTGAAATCGCCTTTGAACTATCGCTACATAAGTTCGGGATATACCGGCGCGCGCTATCATCCGGTGTTAAAAATTGTAACATCGCATAGAGCGATTGATTATGTGGCCGCGGCGGGAACGCCGGTAGTGACGGTGGCGGACGGCAAGATTATGCTGGCCGCATGGCGATCGGATTATGGCAATTATGTCGCGGTACGCCATTCGAATGGGTATGTTATTTACTATGGCCATCTTTCGGGGTTTGCCAAAGGAATAAGAGCCGGAATTTCAGTTTTGCAAGGACAGACGATCGGTTATGTCGGATCGACAGGGTTTTCTACCGGCGCTCATTTGGATTATTCAATGAAACTAAATGGAGCGTATATCAATCCGCTTGCGGTAAATATCGTTGTCGGAGATCCTGTCTCAGAATCTTCCAAAGAAGTTTTTTCGGCTTACGCGGAGAAAATGATAAAATTGCTGGAAGGAATATAAATATTAAAAAACACCCCGATTTTTAGGAGTGTTTTTTATATTACGCGCGGGAATTTTTAGTTGCAGGTAGCGTTGGCATTGGAAGCGCTTGCGCCAGTTCCAAATCCGGGGGCCGGGGCGGCAGTAGAAAGCGCGGTATCGCATTCTTTTGGCGGAGCATTAAAAGCGGAGCAGATGGTTTTTAAAAGACTGGCTGAATCGCGCTCTGAATTTATCGTCACGCCGTTTATAACAAGAGTTGGAGATCCCCCGACGCCGTATTTCGCGTTATCTTCTTTATAAATATCAAAGGCGGGGAAATTTCCTTTCCAAGTGGTTTTGTCGGCAAAGTTGGCCGTTACTTTGAATTTTTTGTCAGTCGCGGCAACGCAAGTTGTTAATTTAGTTTTGTTTATGTTGGCTTTCGCAAGGCATCCTGCCGAGTCGCCAGCCGCGCTTTCGATGAAGCATTTTAAATAACTGTTAAATTTTGCGGGTTCGTTCGTTTTGATGCAGTATTGGCTGAGTTCTTCCTGCAATTCTTTTTCTCCATGCATGGCGTAATCGGTGAATTTTATGTCAAGGTTTATTTTATTTCCCAGCGTGTCGGCTACGGGAAGAATTCCTTTTTCAATTTGAGTGCCGTAAGGGCAGTGGCTCATAACAAAGAGTTCTATTTGCGGCTTGTCGCTTTTTACCAGCTCGGTTTTAGGAGCGGCGGACGGGTCTGTTTGGGCCGCGTTTTTCTTGTCATTTTCCAATTTTTCGATGTCGATGGCTTGAGGGAAAAATATTTTTCCATCCGTAGATATATAAGTATCGATATCCGCTGTTCCTCCGTTATTTACGGCAATTTTATAAAGGCCATTTTTTTCTTCAGCTTCTTTTATGGTGATTTTAGTTCCCGGCTGCATAAGATTTTCGTTAATAAAAGTTTCAGCTTTTATTTTAGCTTGTTCGATGGTTACGGGATTTTTTATCGACTCTTTTTTAATTAGAGGGGATATTTTTGCATAAACCATTCCAACTGCCAATAGTCCCATTATAAAAAAGCCCGCTAAAAATCCGAGAGGAAAGTTTTTGCCATTACAGCATTTTTTTCTTTTTTTTCAGGGGCCGGCTTGAACGCCGCTTCGTCGGTTTTTTTATGAGTTTCGCGCTTGGCAACTTTTTGATTTTCTTTTTTTGTTTCCATATTTTATATTTTATTTTTTAAAAGTTAACGATGGGTTAACTATATCATAAATTTTATTTTTTGAAAAGGCGGCCGTATTTGTCGATATTTGCAATTTTTTGTACGCGGTGGATAACTTTCTTTTTGCTAGGTTGACAAAAAAGTCGTATAATAACTTAATAACTCCTTAATTATGGCGTTTGAATATTTCAATGCTTTGTATTATGGGTATGAGGTAGATTAAAAGATATCGGTTGCATGCCGATCCGTGTTTTATTTGGCAGAACAGGAATTTGAATTTTTTCGTCAAATGGCGGATTGTTTTAATATTTTGTATTTTTGTTGGGGGGCTGAATGTCTTTCGCTAAAAATAAGGACATCAGATTTAAATATAAAAAATAAACGTGAAAATAAAAGCATTAATTTTTGGGTGGGAATTTCCACCTTATAATGTCGGGGGACTGGGCGTCGCTTGCAAGGGTTTGACTTATGCATTGTGCGGTTTTGGCGTCGAAATAATTTTTGTTTTGCCCAAGAAAATGGATGTAAGCGCGGATTATATGAAAATTGTTTTTGCCGACGCGGTTATGATGAAATGTACGGCGATAAATTCTCTTTTATTGGCTTACGACACGTTAAATTCATACGAAGAATCGTATCGGAATAATCCGCTTGCGGCGAAATACGGAAGGAATCTTTTTGAAGAAGTGGATTTTTACGGACAGAAAGCTTATCATATAATTAAGCGGGAAAAATTTGACATTATTCATGCCCATGATTGGCTGACGATACCGGCGGCGCTTCTTGCCAAAAAAATGACCGCGAAACCCTTGGTGCTGCATATCCACGCCACGGAGTTTGACAGGAGTGGCGATAACGGCGCGAACCCCGACGTTTATGAAATCGAGAAAAGGGGAATGGACGCGGCAGATGTTATCATCGCCGTCAGTAATTTTACAAAAAATAAAATAATTAAATATTACGGCATTGATCCGGCGAAAATCAGAGTTGTCCATAATGCCGCGGAAGATGTGTCTCAGTCTTTGGGCGATACGAGCATCCTTGAAGACGTTTATCGCTTAAAAGCAATCGGCAAAAAAATTGTTTTGTATCTTGGCCGCATTACTTTGCACAAAGGGCCGGATTATTTTATCAGGGCCGCTAAGCTGGTGCTTGATCGCGATCCCGATGTTATTTTTATAGTAGCGGGAAGCGGCGATATGGAGCATAAAATCATAGAACTGGCCGCGGAGCTTGGGATTTCGGGAAATATGATTTTTACCGGATTTTTAAGAGAAGAAAAATTAGTAAAAGTATATCGGGCCGCGGATTTATATGTTATGCCTTCGGTTTCCGAGCCGTTTGGGATCACGGCTCTTGAAGCGATGAATTATAATACTCCGGTTTTGGTTTCAAGGCAGTCCGGCGTGTCGGAAGTCATTACTCACGCGCTAAAAGTGGATTTTTGGGATATTCAGGAGATGGCGAACAAGATGCTGGCGGTTTTGGAGCATCGGGCGCTGGCCGAAACGCTCAAGGAAAATGGCTGGCATGATTTGGAAAAAATCAGCTGGAAAAATTCCGCCCAAGCGGTGGTAAATATATATAAGGAACTGATTAAATGAAAAATGAAAAATGAAAAATTTAAAAAGGAAGTATTAAACAATTTCAAAGCTCAAATGTCAAATGACAATTCAAGTCCAAAATCCAAACGACAAAACTAAATAATTTGGCATTCAAAAATTTGACATTGAATTGACATTTGGGTTTTGGCATTTAGATTTTAGATTATTGTTTTTCACTTTTCACTTTTCACTTTTCACTTTTCACTTTAAACTTTTAACTTTTAACTTTTAACTTTTAACTTTTACCCTCGTGCCTTCAGTCTGCCTTTATCTGCATACTCATCAGCCTTGGCGATTGCGCAAATATTCGGTTTTTGATATTGGAAAAGAAAAGCATTATTTCGATGATGAGCAGAATTTAAAATATCTTAATCGCATTGTCCGGAAAAGTTATATTCCAACCAATGAAATTTTATTGAATTTAATTAAAGAAACCAATGGCCGTTTTAAAGTGAGTTTCAGCATTACCGGAGTGGTGCTTGAGCAATTCGAGAAGTACGCGCCGGAGGTTATAGAAAGTTTTCAGCGGCTTGTGGATACCGGTTCGGTAGAAATTGTTTCCGAGACTTATTATCATTCTCTCGCATATCTTTTTTCCGAAGAAGAATTCAAGCGCCAGATCGAGCTTCATTATAAAAAAGTAAAAGGCATATTCGGATGCAAGCCCAAAGTTTTCCGAAACACCGAATTGATGTATAATAATAATATCGCCAAGATAGTGGAATCCATGGGATACGAAGCGATCATGGCTGAAGGCGTCGACAGGATTCTTGATTGGCGCTCTCCTAATTTTGTTTATCGGCCGAAAGGCGCGAAAAGAATAAAATTGCTTTTGAAAAATTATCGGCTAAGCGACGATATCGCTTTCAGGTTTTCCAACCGCGATTGGTCCGGCTGGCCTCTCTCGGCGGAAAAATTTGCCGGCTGGGTCAGCGAGGTAAACGGCAATGGCGAGTGCGTGAATCTTTTTATGGACTATGAAACTTTTGGCGAGCATCAATGGCAGGAAACCGGAATTTTTGAATTTTTGAAAATTATGCCGTGGAGAATACTTGATAATCCCGATAATAATTTTATGACTCCGAGCGAAGTCGCGAGAGCTTATGAATCTCGAGGAGAGCTTGATTATGAGCGCATTACTTCTTGGGCCGATACCGAACGCGATCTTAGCGCTTGGACCGGCAACAAAATGCAGCAAGCGGCCATTCACGAGCTTTATTCGCTGGAAAAGGCGGTGATCGCGAGTTGTAATCAGGAATTGATAAGCATAT
This sequence comes from Patescibacteria group bacterium, assembly GCA_018896765.1. Classification (GTDB taxonomy): domain Bacteria; phylum Patescibacteriota; class Minisyncoccia; order JAHIHE01; family JAHIHE01; genus JAHILZ01. The sequence goes on from JAHILZ010000004.1 coordinate 10,521, forward strand.
GGCGCAAGCTTCAGATCAGCGATCATTTCTATTATATGTGCACCAAGTGGTTTTCCGACGGCGATGTCCATAAATATTTCAATCCTTACGAAAATCCATACGACGCTTTTATAAATTTTATGAATATCATCAAAGATTTGAAATTGCGCTTGAATTTATCCGCAGGGAAACTTGAGAGCGTTCCGGAATTAAATGTTTAAATAATTTTGACCAAATTCTTTCCGCTTTCAAATTTATAGAACCTGAAAATTAATTTTATTTTAATTTGGCAAACTGATCAAATAAGTATAATATGTAAATAGCATTTGTATATTTTAGTTAAAATATGTAAATAGTATGAACATATCTGATATAATAAAAACACTGGATAAATGGAATTTTTGGAATCAAAAAATAGATACGGGAATCAGGCGTTCGCAGTATTTGGATAAGTTGGAAAAATATTTGACGATGCCGGAAATTGTCGCTTTGACGGGCGTAAGGCGTTCCGGCAAGTCAACCGTTGTTTTGCAATTGATAGAACATTTGATTGCGGACAAAAAAGTAGATCCCAAAAATACTCTCTATATTAATTTTGAAGAACCGGCTTTCAGCGGTAATTTAAATTTGGATTTTCTTGTTCAAATTTTTGACGCGTATTTGGAATTTTATAATCCCAAAGGAAAAATTTATCTTTTTTTGGATGAAGCGCAAATGGTCAAAAATTGGGAAAGTTTTGCGGCTTCGCTTTACGACAGAAGGACCGGCATAAAAATATTTGTAACCGGTTCTTCGTCAGAACTGCTGAAAAGCGAGATTTCAACTTTGTTAAGCGGCAGATATGTCTCTGAAACGGTTTATCCTTTGTCTTTCAAAGAATTTTTGGATTTTAAAAATGTAAATTACAAGCCTTTAATAAAAACGCCGAAACTTTATAATAAATTAAGAGAATATATTGAGTTTGGCGGTTTCCCCAGAATAGTCACTGAAGACGACAAGTATAACAAAAAAATTCTTTTAGCCGAATATTTCAATTCAATTTTAGAGCGCGATATTTTATTGCGGCATAAAGTCAAAAATGTCAAAGATATCAGAGAAATAATAAACTTTGTTTTTTCCAATGTTTCCAAGCAAACTTCAAGTTATAAACTGGAGAAAAATTTTAATATTTCCAGCCAAAACATCAGGAGATATTTTGAATATTTCAATGAAGCTTTTTTATTGCAGTTCGCGCCGTTTTTTTCTTATTCGGTCAAGAAACAAATTTATAATCCTCAAAAAATATTTTCCATTGACACAGGGCTTGCCAGCGCGGTGTCGTTTAAATTCAGCGAAGATATCGGCGGATTTCTGGAAAATATTGTTTTCGTTGAATTTCTGAGAAAGAAAATCGCGCCTTATTATTGGGTGAACGGCACTGAGGTAGATTTTGTGCTTCGGGATGGATACAAAGTTTCCGAATTGGTCAATGTGTGTTATTCTATAAGCGATAAATCGGTTTTGGAAAGAGAAGTCAAGTCATTGGAAAAAGGGCTTGCGGAATTCAAAAAGGCGAAAGCCAAATTGATTTACTGGGAAGGCCAGCCCGTCAAACATTCAAAAATTGAATTCATTAATATCTTGGATTTTTTACTCAATTAACTCATTAACTGATTTTTATGATCGATAAAGACAAATCATTTTTTGCAAAATTAATTTTAGCGGTTGTTATATTTGTTTCTTTTATGACGGTGTTTGGATTGACGGCGTGTTTGATGAAAAATAAGCGGGTTGCAAGTTTGCAGCCGCAGGTTTTGATTTCACCGGAGCCGACGGCTACACCAGTGGTTAATAATGAAATTGCGGATTGGAAAACTTATAGGAATGAGGAATATGGATTTGAAATAAAATATCCAGCTAAATGGTATTTCCAAAATAATACAAAAGCGAATGATCTTTTTATCGGTAGAGTTTCAGACCTTGAGGAATCATATTCGGATATTATAAATTTGAACTTAAGAGTAGAAAAGAAACCCTCCGATTTTTTAAATTTTGAAAATTATCTTGACTTAATTGCTGTTGAAAAAAACGCTGAATATTCTGACCAGTATAGTGCAAGATATTTAGTTGATAGAGAGCCTATTGGAAATTCTGGAACTAATAATTATGTAATTATTTATCGAGGCGCTGGAGGTAATTCAGGAGCAAGCGGTTTTGTTTCTCACGATGTTTATTTTGACTTAGGAGATTATTTTCTTGTCGCTTCATATGCTTATAATGATAGTATGCGAGGCGTGCACATAAATGAATATAATGTTGTTCAGCAAATTATTGGCTCTTTTAGTTTTATTGGAATAGATAAGTATGAAGGAATTATTAGCCAAAAATCCGTTTCTGCAAATGAAAAAGCTTATAAGTTTATTCACTATTGTTCAGGAACAATTAAGCAAGTAGAAAGAGGAAGAAATGGATCTGAGCCGCCACCTTTCTACTGTTTAGGTGAAAATAAATTAGTTTTTATTGGTTCGGATGGAAAAACACTAGATATTAAGAGTGAAGAAATATCTGATGCGGTTTTGGCTCCATTTTTATTAGATACTCAGCTTTTACCCTCTACTAATGAGACTGGAACAGTTTTAGTTTCATATTTTCCGGCACCTTGTTTAACAATAGGAGATTGCGGAATTGCCGAACCGACAGACGATGAAATAATAGCTTTTAACATTTCCAAATACACCTTTCGGATCATTAAAAACTATAACGAATCAGAAACCGCAAATTGGAATAAAGCCGGCACAAAAGCAGTGTTTTATCCGCATACATGCGGAGGGGCTGGCTGTGACAAAAGGTCTTTAATTGGCTATAGTCTTCTTATTGATGAATCAAAAAATATTACAAGCGAACAAGCTGCATATGATAGGGGTGGCTGTGAAGACGAAATAGCATGTTGGTCTGATTTGCATTGGATAGACGATAATCGCGTATCGGCTATTATAAACTATCCCGATGGCAGTAAAAAGGAAGTCACGGCTTCTTTTTGATTGGTAGTTTGGAAAAGAAATTAAAAAAGCAAAACAAAAAGCGCCAAATGTCATGTAGTATCTTTTTGATGGCCGTCGGAAATGCGCGACACTAATTTTAGACAGTTAATTTTTATAATCAATTAAACCAAATCTATGCAAAAACAAACCAAACCCGAACCGTCGGGGGCGCCGATGGCAAAAATGATTTTAGCCGTCGCGATAATAGTTTCTCTCGGCGCGGCGCTGGGAGTGGCGGGATATTTGGCAAAGAATAAGCCAGTTAAAATTCGACAACCGCAAGTTTTGCCTGCGGCGGAACAGGAGGCAGCTAATCAAGTTATTGACAAAACCGCGGATTGGAAAACTTATAGAAATGAGGAATATGGGTTTGAGGTTAAGTATTATCCTGAATTAAATTTTCAAGAACATAATGGCAATGGAACAGACGACGGCCAGTTTGATTATTTGTTTTTAATTAATGTTGGCGTAAATCCATCAAGAAACCAATATGGATATGAATTGAGATTAAACAAGCAGCGATCATTAGATCGTTATCGCGAAGAATTAATAGGACATGTTACTGATAAAATTGATTCAGAAGAAAAAACCCTGATTAATGGCAACGCTTGGATAAAAATTAATTACCAGATATTTCTAGCGGCAGATTCTGTTTCATTTACCACGGCTTTTACTAATTATGCCGGATATAGTTATGCAATAACATCCTCCGCGTCAGATATTGACCAAATCCTTTCCACTTTCAAATTCATCAATTAACAAAAAACCTATGACAAAAATCGCAATCAACGGCTTTGGGAGAATCGGGAAGACGGCGCTGAAAAGTATTATATAAAACATTACAATGCCATTGCAATGTTTTATATAATATATTATAATGGCATTGTAATATAATAAACCTTATTTATGATAAACGAAACACTTTTAAAAGAGGTTTTGGTCAGCCAGAAAAAAGTTTTTTTGAATAAAAAAGACTTGTTTAAGCGGGAAATCCTGCGGAATTTCTATGAAAAATATAATAAACAAAAAGAAATTTTGATTATTACCGGCATAAGAAGAGCCGGCAAGTCTTCTTTGATGAAGCTGGTATGGGATGAATTTAAGATTAAACAATCATTAACCGACGATCAATTTTTGTATTTTAACTTTGAAGACGAAAGATTGGTCGATTTTGACAGAAAAGATTTTGATAAATTATTGGATGTTTATTATCAATTATATTCTCCCGCAGTCGGCAAAAAAATATTTCTATTTTTGGATGAAGTTCAGAATATCGCTTATTGGGAAAAATGGCTTAATCGTTTACTTGAGGAAGGAAAGTATAAAATATTCATAACCGGATCCAATGCCACTTTATTGTCGTCGGAAATGTCTACCGCTTTAACCGGCAGAAATATTTCCATCAGTCTTTTTCCGCTGTCTTTTTTTGAGTATTATGTTTATTTTAAAAATAAGGCGCTGGATGCGAAGAGTATTTATGATTCGGAGCAAAAATCGAGTATTAAAAAAGCGCTGGCGGAATATTCAAAAATGGGAGGGATGCCGGAATATTTGAAAACAGAATCAGCCGAACTGATTCAGGAATATTTCCGGGATATTTTATCGCGGGATATCGTCAATCGCTATAACATAAAATACAAGCAAGGATTAAAAGAATTAGCGCATCTTCTTCTTTCAAATATCGGACAAATATATTCATTGAAAAATTTAAGCAAGACTATAGAAATTAAA
>JAHILZ010000019.1 GCA_018896765.1 Patescibacteria group bacterium
CTCCCGAGTAATTTCCATCCGCAATTCATCGCCAAATTCAACTCCCTCCACCGCCTCATCACTGGGAATTTTCGAAAGAAGATAAAACCCCCCAACCACAACAACCAAAACCACAACCGACAAAATAATATTTTTCATAAACTTTGAATTAATTTTTAACCTGTCTCAAGGGGGACTGTCCCCTCCTGGGGACAGTCCCCTCTTGGGGACAGTCCCCAGATTGCATTGGGCATATTATATCACAAAAAATATCAACCTCCAAAAAGTTGATACGCGAAATTACGCTGAACAATAAAGGTTCCTGACGCCTTTTACCGCAATCGCCTTAAATAACGGTTGTTTTGATTGATTGTTTTTTTTGGTTGTGGATAACTGATTTTGATTTTCTATTCATTTTCTATTATAATAGAAATATAGATTCTAATCAAATTATATTATGCTAACAAAACGACAAAAAGAAATCTTGGACTTTGTAGAAAATTATTCTCAAAAAAAGGGATACGCTCCTTCTTTTGAAGAAATCAAAAAACATCTTAAACTTGCTTCTGTTTCAACTGTTCATTTTCATATTAAAAAACTTCAAGAAAGCGGGTGGCTAAAAAAACAAGAAAATACAGCCCGCACCATTAGTGTCTCAGAAAAAGAACCGTTGGTTAAAATTCTCTTGTTGGGTATTATCTCCGCCGGTCAACCAATTGAGGCAATCGAAGATAAAGAAACTATTGTTGTACCTAAAAATAAACTTCCGAAGGGCGGCAATGTTTATGCCTTGCGAGTGCAGGGCGATAGTATGATTGATGAAAATATTCATGATGGGGATACTATTTTAATCAAAAAACAAAATACAGCCGAGAATGGCGATAAAGTAGTCGCGCTTCTTAATGGAAATGAAGCAACACTCAAAACTTTTTATAAAGAAAAAGGACAAATAAGATTACAACCAGCAAATAAGAATTATCAACCAACTATATTAAAAAGGGGGGAAGAAATTTCTGTGCAAGGTGTTTTGTTTGATGTAATGAAAACAAGCGAAGCAGAGCAATTAGCAGAAGTTTTTATTTTACCATCTAAAAAAGACACTCAACAACGAGGTAAAATTTCTAACTATCTCAATAATATTTATAATGGCGATATTATGCATGTCCTAAAAGATTTGCCTGACAACAGCGTTGATATGGTTTTTGGAGATCCTGATTATAATGTCGGCATTAAATACGGCAGTAATAATTATACAAGAGATTTTGATGATTATATAAATTGGTATATAGAACTCACCAAAGAATCAATGCGCGTTCTTAAAAATGATGGCAACTTTTTTACACTCAATTATCCGCGACAAAATGCTCATCTCCGTGTAAAGTATCTAGATTCGCAATTCCCCCATATTAATGAATATGTCTGGGTTTATAATACCAATGTAGGTCATACTCCAAAAAGGTTTACTACGGCTCATCGAAGTATACTTCATGTTAGAAAAAGCGCTAAAAACAAATTTTTTAAAGATGCCGTCGCGCTCCCATACAAAAATCCAACCGACAAGAGGATTCGACAAAATTTAGCAAATGGCTCAAAAGGAAGAATGCCCTACTCTTGGTTTGAATTTAATCTTGTAAAAAATGTCAGCAAAGAAAAAACCTACCATGCGTGCCAAATTCCGCAGAAATTAACTGAAATGCTAATTAAGTCCTCAACCAAACCAAACGATATAGTATTAGTTCTTTTTGGCGGCAGCGGCGCAGAAATAGCTCTATGTAAAAACTTAAATCGTAAATTTATTTCTGCTGAAATAGACAAAAAATATTGTACTCTTATAAGCAATCGCCTATCTAATGGCTTTATTGCTCCGGAGCATAAACTATTTAGAGGACGAAAACGAATTGAGACTTAATGAAAGTCGGGAGATAAAAGAGGATAAGTTTCAAAAAGACCCTTAATTTTTGGCAATGGAGCCATGCCAGAGGGCGGTCTGGCAAACGCGCCAGCAAATTTTGCGAGGGAACGACGATTTAATAAAACTGCAACCAAATTAGCAAAAGTAAGTAAAGTGTTGATTCGACCATAGTCATATTGCGCATTTTCGTGACCTAATGTATGCATCTTAACATCTTCGTTAAGAGCCAAAACATCAAGAAAATATAAAAACACATCTGCTGGAACACTGCCAATTTCTGGAAGCCGCTTTTTAAGTATAACCAAAGATTTTTTTGGAGGGGTATATCTCCACTTATTTTTTTGATTTTTTTTGTGGTCTAACACAAAAGCCATTCTAAATATAAGCATGCCTAAAAGTTCTAATCCAAACATATCCGCGCGCATGAGATGTTCGACTTGTTCAAACATCGCCCCAAAAGTCAAATCATTGCCAACTTTTTTACCTTTTTTCGTTATAAAGGGGTTCATATCATTCGGATTGTTTGTTGTCGCGCCCGTTATATAATGTTTTCTTTTGAAATCAGGCGCAGCTTCCTTTCCTGGTTTTCCAACAGCAATTACAAAATTACCACTTTTATAAATTTTGGTGATTTTTCTTGTTTCTTGATTTTTTCCTTTTGGCCATCCGATTGCCTCATTCAACATTTCAATACGACAAGGTCTGGCAAACGGACTTAATTTAAGTCCGACAGGCAAAGAAATCTCTTTATTGATAGTCAAAAGAACTTTTTCAGACAAACCCAAGGATAAATAAAAATTTTTCGTAAGCGATTTCATATTATTATTTTCGTTAACCCTATTTTGCTGGGAGGACAGGATTCGAACCTGTATTGCAGCGTCCAGAGCGCTGTTGCCTACCATTAGCAGACCTCCCAAAATTCCTCCTACACCTTCAAATATCTCCTTACGGCGACTAGACTGCTTGTTGTTCCGAGGGCGATTCCGATGATGAGTTGCATCAGAAAGATAGCGAAGAAATTTGCCTGCAGGAAGTAAAAGAGGTCAGTTCCCGGCAGGTAAAGAGTAATCTTCGCGGACAAAGACCAAACGATAGGATACATTACGAATAAGGCGATTAAAGCGGCGATAATTCCGTAAAGCGCTCCCTCAACAATAAAGGGACCTCTGACAAAC
>JAHILZ010000020.1 GCA_018896765.1 Patescibacteria group bacterium
AAGAACAGAAATCCAAATTAGTTGTTAAATTAATTAAAAAATTATCATTCAAAATCAATCCAAAGTCGAAAGAAAAATTAAAAAAGTTGAAAATTATTTAATAAAATCACCTGCTCACTTTCATTCTGCATATAACCGTTAATATGTTAGAATGTTAAAATGTTAACATGTTAAAGTGTTAAAATGATTTAATGCCATATAATTATTTTCTTGCGATTGTTTTGGGAATTCTGCCCAGCGCGGCCTGGCTTGCTTTTTATTTGCGGAAAGACATCCATCCCGAACCCAAAAAATGGCTTTTGCTGATATTTCTAGCCGGGGTGGCCATCGTGCCTTTGGTAATCGTCATTGAATGGCAAGCTATCGGATTTTTCAATTTTCTAAATTCAGCTTTGCCGGATTTTTTCAATTCTTTCGCGAAAAATCTCGCGATTGTTTTCATCGGCATCGCGGCGATAGAAGAATTTTTCAAATATCTGATCGTGCGCCTGGCAATGAAGCATAATCCGGTTTTCGACGAGCCCGAGGACGCAATGATCTATATGATCGTCGCGGCTCTAGGATTTGCGGCGGTTGAAAATATCATGGTGATGCTTCTGTTCGCGCCGACTTTTTTCTTTGATCCGGCTCTGCCTATTTATATATTGGCGCTTCGCTTTATTGGAGCCACTTTTATTCATACTTTGGCGTCGGCCATCATCGGATTCTATTACGCTCTCTCGCTGTGCGAACGCGACCGATGTCCGACAAATCCGCGCCTGCTGATAGCCAAAGGTTTTACCATTGCCATACTTTTACACGGCGTTTTTAATTATTTTATCATAATTTCCAAAGAAACATCGGCGATCTATCTCAGCATTCCTCTGATGATCATCGCGGTTTTTATTTCAAAAGATTTTAAAATTCTCCAGGGAATTTCACCGCAAAAATTCAATCACAATTAGCCGGCTGATTTGCGATTAAGTCCAGATCGAGAAAACGGGGTTGCCTAATTCCCCGTTTTTGTTAGAATGATTATACTAGAGAGTAGAGAGTAGAGCCACATTCCAAATATGAAATTTACCCATCTCCATGTGCACACGCATTACAGTCTTCTTGACGGGATGATACAGATCGACCCGTTGATTGAACGCGCCAAAAAACTCGGAATGACCAGCTTGGCCATCACCGATCACGGCGCGATGTATGGCGCGATAGAATTTTATAAAAAAGCCATTGCCGCCGGCATCAAGCCGATTATCGGCATGGAAGCGTATGTTGCCAAAACAAAACTTGCGTCCAAACAGCCGAAAATCGACGATGCCCGTTATCATCTGGTTCTTTTGGCAAAAAACGAGGAAGGCTATAAAAACCTGATCAAGCTGAATTCCATTTCCCATCTGGAAGGTTTTTATTATAAGCCCAGAATTGACAGAGAGATTTTGAGAAAATACGCGAAAGGCATTATCGGCCTTTCGGCCTGCATTAAAGGCGAAATCGGCCAGGCAATTTTAGGCAATGACAGAGAAAAAGCGGAAACGCTTGCCCGCGAATATGAAGATATTTTTGGCCATGAAAATTTCTATCTGGAACTCGAACCCCATCCAAATTTAAAAGAACAGCTTATCGTTAACAAAGCTTTAATTGAAATTTCCAAAAAATTAAATATTCCTCTGGTAGCGACAAACGACGCGCACTATTTATTAAAAGAAGATGCCGAAGCGCAAGATACTCTGCTTTGCATCCAAATGAATAGAAAAGTTGCCGAGAAAGACAGGATAAGCATGCTCGGAGAAGATTTTTCCTTTAAAACACCGGAAGAAATGATTGAGTCAATGAAAGAAACGCCTGAGGCAATCGAAAATACTCAAAAAATCGCGTCTATGTGCAATCTGGCAATCGAACTTGCCGCTCGGCATTTTCCCGCCTTCCCAATACCGGAAAATTATAATGTCGACCAATATTTAAAAAGAAAAACCTACGAGGGTTTGGCGAAAAGAAATAACTTCGATATAAAAACGGAAAGCGAGCTGTCTGGCGTTCTGCGGAAAAAAGTCAGCGCTAAAGAAATAGAAAGAATCGAATACGAACTGAGCATTATCGTACAAAAAGGATATTCGGCCTATTTTCTCATCGTGGCGGATTTCGTCAATTGGTCAAGAAAAGAAGGAATAATTTCCGCGACTAGAGGTTCCGCCGCCGGAAGCTTCGTGTCTTATTGCTTGGGAATTTATAATGTCAATCCCCTAAACTATAACCTGCCCTTTGAAAGATTTTTAAACCCTTATCGCCCGTCTCCGCCTGATATTGATATGGACTTTGCCGACGACAAGCGCGACAAAGTAATTGAATATGTCACTCAAAAATACGGCAAGAATAAAGTGGCCCAAATCGTCACTTTTGGAACCATGGCCGCCAGAGCTTCGGTGCGCGATGTGGCCCGAGCGCTCGGCATACCATACGCTAAATCCGACTCCATCGCCAAAATGATTCCGATGGGAAGCCAGGGCGCCGCCATGACATTGGCGCAAGCAAAAAAGCTTACGCCTGAACTGGCCGCCGCTTACAAAAACGATCCGGAAGTCCGAAAAATTATGGACTTGGCGGAAAAACTGGAAGGAGTGGCGCGCCACGCGTCGGTGCACGCGGCCGGAGTGGTTATTTCGCCTACTGATCTGACTGATTATCTGCCGCTTCAGCACGATCCGGGCGGAGAAAAAATTATCACTCAATATGAAATGGGCGCCGTTGAAGAAGTGGGTTTGGTAAAAATGGACTTTCTGGGAATAAGAAATTTATCAATTTTAGGGCAAGCGGTAAAAATAGTCAAAGGCACTAAAGGCATCGCTGTTGATTTTCAAACTATCCCCATGGACGATAAAAAAACATTTGACCTTTTGGCCAAAGGCCAAACTATGGGAGTTTTCCAGCTTTCCGGTTCCGGCATGACGCGCTACCTGAAAGAATTAAAGCCGACAAGCATTTTCGACATTATGGCTATGGTGGCGCTTTTTAGGCCCGGCCCGATGAATTCCATCCCGGATTTTATCGCCAGAAAACACAATCCCGCGCTCATCAAATATCTTGATCCTCGAATGAAAGAAATTCTCAAAATATCTTACGGCATTATCACCTACCAAGATGACGTGCTTTTGATCGCTATCAATATCGCCGGCTATACATGGGAAGAAGCCGACAAGCTCCGCAAGGCCATGGGCAAAAAAATAGCCAAAGAAATGGCGCGCCAAAAAATAAAATTCATACAAGGCGCGACTGCCGGCGGAATGACGCCGCAAAAAGCCCAAGAGCTTTTTACTCTGATTGAGCCATTCGCCGCTTACGGATTCAACAAAGCCCATGCCGCCAGCTACGCCAATGTCGCTTATTACACGGCCTATATGAAAGCCAATTTCCCCGCGGAATTCATGGCGGCGGTTATGACCGCGGAATCCGACGATACCGAAAAAATCGCCGAGGCGGTGGAAGAGTGCGAGAATATGGAAATAAAAGTCTTGCCCCCGGATATCAACGAAAGCTTGAAAAACTTTACCTATATCGATGAAAAAACCATACGATTTGGATTGCTGGCGATTAAAAATATCGGCGAAAAATTCGTCGAAAACTTGGTCGCGGAAAGAAAAGCCAAAGGCGCATTTAAAAATTTCGAAGACCTTATCGAAAGATTGGATCCGCATGAACTAAATAAAAAATCCATTGAAGCGCTGGCAAAAACAGGAGCGCTCGATAAATTCCTGCCCCGCCATACAATTGTCGAAAATATTGAAAAAATACTCGAATATTCCCATGAAATACATAAAAATAAAAACAGCATGCAAGCCAGTCTTTTTGGCGATGCCGCTTTTTCCATAAATCATTTAATCCTGCCCTCTCGCAAACTAACCGCCGACGACAAAACGGAATATTTAAAGTGGGAAAAAGAATTGATGGGCTTGTATGTTTCCGGCCACCCGCTCGCCCGCTACAGCCAATATTTCAAAAAAATCGGCACGCCGATCAAAGACCTAAAGCATAAAAGCGAAGGATCTCCGGTAAAAATCGGCGCGATTATCAATAGCGCGAAAAAAATACTCACTAAAACCGGCAGAACAATGGTTTTCGCCGAAGTGGAAGACCTTACCGGAAAAACCGAAGCCGTAGTTTTCGCGAAAGTTTTGGATAAAAATCCGGCGGTCTGGACCGAAAACAATATCGTCATAATCAGCGGCAAAGTCAATTTCCGCGATCAAACTCCCAAAATTCTCGCCGATGAAGCGGCTATAATCACCGAAGAAAAATTAAAATCGCATTCTAACGAGACATCTTCCGCCGGCGATAATCATTCGGCCAAAAACCAAACAATTAACCGCGATGAAATATATAATGCCTCAGGATGCGTACAAATCAGTGACGCGGGCGGAAAATATAATTTTGCGCCGTCGCCGAAAATTTTTATCAAAATCAGCGCTGACTGGGACAAAGAAAAAATGACCGAACTGAAAAAAATAATCGAGAACTCGGAAAAAGGCGCCAGCCAAGTAATTCTCAATATTGAATCTGCTTCCTCCGCCGCCAAAACCATCAAAACGCCGTATTCGGTGAATTACACGGCGGCATTGCGGGAAATATTGGAAAAAATGGCGGCTAGAGAAAATATAAAGATTGAATAGCGCCAGCATTTGACACCTTTCTTATAATCCTCTATTATATATCTAGAAACGATTGAAAGGCCTACCAAGCCTTTTTCAACAGAAGAATCCCGCCTTAGCGGGACTAAGTTTCTAGACAATTTGAAAGCTTGCCCTTCCGAAGCCTTTGGCGAAGGATGGTAAATATTTGGGTGGAACCGCCCCGACTGATCGGGACCCCTGAAGTACTAATTTGAGTAGTGCTTTTTTATTATTCAAATTAAGGCTAAATTTTAAGTTTTAAATTTTAAATCAAGTCTAAATTATTAAATGAATAAATAATTTAAAATTTTATCATTTGGGATTTCATTTTAAATTTCAAATTTAGACTTTAGACTTAAATTTATAAACAATAAACTTATGAACAAAAATAACGCCATTAAAAAAGATAAATTTAATCTTGAAATTAAACGCCACTCTCTCGCCCATATTCTCGCTTCAGCCGTGCTTGATATGTTTCCCGAGGCGAAATTCGGCATCGGACCGAATATCGAAAACGGTTTCTATTACGATTTCGATCTGCCTAGGACTTTGATTCCGGAAGATTTGCCGATACTGGAAGAAAAAATGAGAAAAATAATCAATAAAAATCTGCCATTTGAACGCCAAGAAATTACTCGCGCCGACGCGGTTCTCCGTTTTGGCAAAGCCAAGCAAATTTACAAATTGGAAATTTTGGAAACTGAAGCGAAGGAAGACAAAGTAACCGTTTATCGCGCCGGGAATTTCGTGGATCTTTGCCGCGGCCCGCATATTGATTCCGCCGGCGAAATTGACGCTACCGGTTTCAAATTGGCCAAAATCGCCGGCGCTTATTGGCGCGGAGACGAGAAAAATAAAATGCTCCAGCGAATTTACGGCGTGGCTTTTCAAGATAAAAAAGAATTGGCGGAGTTTCTAAAACTGCAGGAAGAAGCGGAAAAAAGAGATCATAGAAAGCTAGCGGAACAACTTGATTTATTTATGATTTCCGAAGAAATCGGCAAAGGATTGCCTCTCTGGCTCCCAAAAGGCGCTTTTATTAGGAAAAAACTCGAAGACTATATGTACGAAATAGAGAAAAAAAACGGATATGATTTAGTTTATACTCCTGTTCTGACTCATGAAAAATTATACAAAACTTCAGGGCATTTGGCGCATTACAAAAATGATATGTATAGTCCCATCGATATCGAAGGAGAAAAATATTACCTGAAGCCGATGAATTGCCCCCATCACCATATAATGTTCAAGCATAAACCAAAAAGCTATAAAGATCTTCCATTAAGATTATCCGACTTCGGCTTGCTTCATAGATTTGAAAGATCCGGCGTCCTTACTGGCTTGATTAGAGCGAGATGTTTTTCTCAAAATGACGCCCATATTTATTGCTCCCAAAATCAAGTTAAGGAAGAATTTGTTAAAGTTATTAGAATGTTTCAAAAAGTTTATGATGATTTTAACATTAAAAATTATTGGTTCAGACTTTCTTTGCCGGATTTTAAAAACAAAGAAAAATATGGCGATATAGAAAATATAGAGCTTTGGGAAAAATCTGCCGAGTTTGCCAGAGAAGCTATGAATGAGTTGAATGTAAAATTTGTTGAAGTAGAAGGCGAAGCGGCGTTTTATGGACCGAAGATCGATGCCCAGATCAAAAATGTGGCGGGAAAAGAAGACTCAATAGCAACTTGCCAAATAGACTTCTATTCGCCTGAAAGATTTGATCTGTCATTTATCAATGAAAAGGGCAGCAAAGAAAGACCGGTCATAATACACCGGGCAATAATGGGTTCATTCGACAGATTCTTCGCGTTTCTAGTCGAACAAACGGCCGGCGCTTTCCCTGCTTGGCTCGCCCCTGTCCAAGTAAAAATTCTTCCAATCTCAACGGAAAAACATCTTGATTACGCCCAAAAAATCCATTCGCGATTATTAGAGAATGAGATTCGCGTCGAGATTAGCGATGAAAATGAAACCCTTGGCAAAAAAATCCGCGCCGGCGAATTGCAAAAAATCCCTTATCTCTTGATCGTCGGCGATAAAGAAAAGGAATCCGAATCGGTAAATGTCCGAACTCGCGGAAAAAAGGAAACTGAAACCGTGAAAATAACGGATTTTATTGAAAAAATTAAAAAAGAAATTGAAGAAAAAAAATAACCTTAAAAACAAAACGGCACTATGATAATTCATATTATCATAGTGCTTGGAACAATAAAAAAAGAAGAGACTAATTGCGTCTCAACTGTTTATTTTTTTCTTTATTAGACAATCTTGCCTTAATCAGACTGTCAAGAGAGACATACTTTCCCTCTATAAGAACGAGCCGCTCTCCCCTTACATTACATATGGGGATATACACTCCCTCTATTAGGACCATTTCTTGTCCTCCTATTATTATCATTTCTACCGATGGTTCCATTTTATCAATCCTCCGCTGATTAATTACATTCTAAGCAAATTATGCGCAAATGTCAATAGTTTGGCTAAAAAATTTTCTTAAGCGAAATTATTTATTCGTCATCTTGGCGGCTTTGGCTTTCATTATCCATTTCGCCTTCCTCGCCTGCCCGAACCAGACAATTTTTGACGAAGTATACTTCGGAAAATTCGCCGCGGCTTATTTCAGCCGCGAATATTATTTTGACATCCATCCGCCGCTGGGAAAATTGATTATCGCCGGCTGGGCATGGCTCGTAAATGTTGATCTAGTTTTTGGTTTTGATAAAATCGGAGAAGTGGCAAGTTCGCAGTTATTTTTTACTCTGCGATTCTTGCCCGCTCTTTTCGGCAGTTTATTCGTCTTGCTTTTTTCATGGTTTGCCTATCTCGCCACCCGTTCAAAACAAATCGCTTTGATCGCCGGAACATTGATTCTTCTTGATAACGCGTTCCTTGTCCAATCAAAAATTATTGCCATTGATATTTTTCTCGTATTTTTCGAAATTCTGACTTTTTGCTTTTTTTTACTGTATCAGAAACAAAAAAGCTATAGCAAAAAATGGTTTACTTTTCTAGTCCTAACCGGCATCATCCTAGGATTAACAGTTTCAATTAAATTAACAGGACTGGCAACTATTGGCATTATCTGGGTGATCTTATTAACTAAAATTTTTAGCCAAAAAATGTCCGAATGGCTAAGTCCTGAAAATACTGCAAATTATAATTCGACCAAATTAAATCTATCAAAACAACACATTCTAAAACGAAGTTTTAGAATGTTCCATGAAAATTTAATCGCTATTATAATTATTCCGACAATCGGACTTTTTATTTATATGATCCCTTTTTATATCCATTTCAATCTTCTGACTAAATCCGGTCAGGGCGACGCTTTTATGAGCGCCTCTTTTCAATCCGAACTCAAAAATGGAAAAGAAAATACCCCTAATCCGCTCGGTTTTTTGGAAAAATTCAAAAAACTGAATATTACAATGTACAGCGCCAGCGCCGGACTTACCGCCACTCACCCTTTTAGCAGCCAATGGCATCAATGGCCTTTTGATAAAAAACCTATATACTATTGGTATCAAGCGCCAACGAGCGATAACGGAGAAAAAATCGGAAAAATTTATTTTCTCGGCAATCCAATTATCTGGTGGCTCGCGCTTGGAGCAATCGCGCTAACACTGATTAGAATGGTCAGTAAAAAAGAGCGGCAAAAAATTGCGCCTTTTGTGTATTTTCTGATCTTGGCGTATTTTGCGAACCTTCTGCCTTTTATCAAAATTAAGCGGGTGGCTTTCTTGTATCATTATCTGCTTTCAGTCTCTTTTGCAATTCTCGTTTTAAGCATTTACCTTGAAAAGCTTTGGCAAAAAGATAAAAAAGTTTTTGCCGCATTAATGATTCTTGCCGCGATAAGCTTCGCCATCCTTGCTCCTCTTTCCTACGGCTGGCCAATGACGCCGGGATTAGACCAGTTTGAAATGAAAATAATTGAATTGTTAAGTTAAACTTTACTTCTTAATTCCAAATATTCAGAATAAAATTTTGAATTTCCAATTTTGAATTTTGATTCAATTTTTAATGACTTAATGTTTCAAAATTAAATCATTAGATCATTCATTCGAAATTCAGAATTCAAAATTAAAAATTATATTATAGAAATATTTTGATCATCTATGAATTATTTTATTATCACCTACGGCTGTCAGATGAACTACTCGGACTCCGAACGAATCGCGGCGATTTTAAAATTGGCAAAAACTATACCGGCAAAAAATATTGAAGAAGCCGATTTGCTTATAATAAACTCCTGCTCCGTCCGCCAATCCGCGATTAATAGAATTTATGGACAACTGATAAATTTTAAAAAAATAAATAAATACGGTAAAACCATCCTGACCGGCTGCATTCTTGAATCTGATAAAAAAAAATTCAAAGATAAATTTGATCTTATTATTGATATCAAGGAATTAACCAATCCGAAAAACGACGGCCTTAAAAAATTGCTTAAACTGCTCAACCCGCTAACCGATGAGCGAGAATTTAAGGGCTTTGAATACACCGATTATTTTAAAATCAATCCGCAATACCGCAGCAATTTTTCCGCCTATATTCCCATAATGACCGGCTGCGATAATTTTTGCGCCTATTGCGCCGTGCCTTATACCCGAGGAAGGGAAATTTCGCGGCCGGCGGAGGAAATAATCAAGGAAGTAAAAAAGCTAATTGAAAAAGGATATAAAGAAATAACATTGCTGGGACAAAATGTGAATAGCTATGCTTCGCAAATGACAAATGACAAATTTCAAATGTCAAATCAATGTCAAAAATCTCCCGCCACGGCGGGATCCCGCTTAGGCGGGACAAATTCCAAACAAATTTCTGCTTGTGTCGAAACTATGACGGACAAGAAAAATTCAAAAAGAATCAATTTTCCGCAATTATTAAAGATAATAAATAATATTCCGGGTAATTTTTGGATACGATTTCTCACCAGCCATCCAAAAGATATGAGCGATGAACTGATTGAAACAATGGCAAAATGCAAAAAAGTTTGCGAATATGTACACCTGCCAATTCAAGCCGGAGATAATAAGATCCTGCAAAAAATGAATCGGCGCTATACTGTCGCGCGCTATCTAAAATTAATTAAAAAAATCAAACGATCCCGCAACTTGGAGGCCTTGCCTCCAAGCGCGCTTGGAGGCAAGGCCTCCAAGTTGCCCGTCGCGATTTCCACTGATATTATCGTCGGCTTTCCCGGCGAAACTAAAGCGCAATTTGCCAATACCGCCAAAATAATGCGAAGCGTCCGATACGATATGGCTTACCTTGCTCAATACTCTCCTCGCGCCGGCACTGCCGCGGCAAAGCTGAAAGACAATGTTTCGATTGCCGAAAAAAAACGGCGCAAAGAGTTTCTCAACGAGATTTTGCGAAAAACCGCCCTGTCGAATAATAAAAAATATATCGGAAAAATCGTTGAAGTTTTGATTGAAAAAATTGAAAATGGAATCGCTACCGGAAAAACTAGAACGTTTAAGAACGTGAAAATTTCATTAACTTCTTCTAACTGTCATCCTGAACTTGTTTCGGGATCTAAAAAACTCGACAAAAAATCAAAAACACAGATTCTGAACCAAGTTCAGAATAACACATTAAAACCTGGTAGCTTCGCCCTTATAAAAATCACCCAAGCAAATGCTTGGGGGCTGGAAGGAGAAATTGCGGAATAAAAAAAAGTGTTAATTGCAAGCAAATAACACTATGACGTCTTGAACGATTTAAGCATAATGCCAAAATCATCAATGGCCGACCAAATGATTAAAATCATCAAAAAGCCAGGCAAAATTATAACTTCTTTCCACCATTCTTGCGGCATTGCCAAATCACTATAAAGCATTATGGCATACCAATACATGCCCAAAATTCCAAGTATGGCGTACAACACTATGCTTATTATATCTTCATTTTTTTTTGAAAAATGAAGAAAAACAAGAAATATAATTAAAACAACCGCTGTTGGCAAAATTATCTCATTCATTATTTTTCCTCCTATATTAAAATAATCCTTTTTTAATAAAATGTCAAATCTAAATAAACTTATCGTCATCCTCGGCCCAACCGCTTCCGGAAAAACGGAATTGGCTTTGAAATTGGCTAAAAAATTTTCCGCCAAAGGCGGACCCTTCTCGGGCAGGAACGGCGCCGAAATTATTTCAGCAGATTCGAGGCAGATCTTCAAGGATATGAATATTGGAACGGCGAAACCGTACGCCAAAAACCAAAAACTAAAAACTAAAAACCAAAACTACAAACTAAAAACTAAAAAACCCTACAACCTACAACCTACAACCTACAACCTAGTTAGCGGTATTCCTCATTATTTAATTGACATCCTTAGCCCGGACGAAAAATTTTCCGTGGCTGAATACAAAGAATTAGCCGTCCGAATAATCCGCGATGTTCAAAACCGCGGAAAAGTTCCAATCATGGTCGGCGGCGCCGGGCTCTATATTTCCGCCATTACCGATAATATTGAAATTCCAAAAGTTAAGCCAAATCCCGCTCTGCGAAAAAAACTGGAAAAAACCTCTCCCGTGATATTATTAAAACGACTTAAAAAATTGGATCCGAATACTTTCAAAACTATCGATAAAAAAAATATACGGCGAATTATCCGCGCGCTGGAAGTGACTATTTCCACCGGCATTCCATTTTCCGCGCAAAGAGCCAAAGGCGCGCCGCTTTTTGATTGCTTACAAATCGGTCTTAGCATGCCGCGCGAAAAATTATACAAAAAAATCGACGTTCGCGTCGAAAAAATGATTAAATCAGGATTAATCCAAGAAACTAAAAAACTCGCTAAAAAACACTCTTGGAAGTTGCCTTCGATGAGCGGCATCGGATACAAAGAAATCGGAATGTATTTGCGAGGTGAAATTACACTTAAACGAGCCAAAGAATTGATAAAATTCGCCACGCACAGCTACGCGCGGCGGCAGATGACTTGGTTTAGGAGAGATGAGAGGATAAAGTGGGTGAAAATGAACAACAAGAGTGAATCAAATAGAATTTTCAGAATTTGTAAATCATTCTTGACTAAGTCTAAAGTCTAAATTTGAAATTTTAAATCAATTTTAAATGTTTTAATTTAAAATTTATTCATTTGGGATTTCATTTAAAATTTAAAATTTAAAATTTAGCCTTAATTTCTCTGTAAAACTACCCCAGTTTCTTCTTCAACAACTCAACCACCATCTTGGGATTGGCTTTTCCTCGCGTTGCCTTCATCACCTGCCCCACCAAAAACTGCAGCGCGGCTGTTTTGCCGCTCTTATAATCCCCGACCGGACCGGGATTATTTTTTATCGCTTCTTCCGCCGCCGCGCCCAAAGCATCTTCGCCGCTCTCCTGCGCCAAACCTTTTTTCTCAATAATATCAGATGGATCTCCGCCCGCGGCAAACATTTCCGCGAGCACGATTTTGCCGGCGGCGGAAGAAATTTTCCCTTCAAAAACAAGCGCGACAAACTCGGCAAAATTTTCCGGCGTAATTTTCATGGAACTTATTTCTATTTTAGATCCTGCCAGTAAATACTGCGTATCGCCGATTAAATAATTAGCGGCCATTTTTATCATTCTTAAATGCTCTTTGCCTTTTTGCGGAAGTTTTTTATCTTTAATCCAAGAATCCAGCTCAGAAACAGCTTCCTCAAAATACTCTGAAAACTTTTTATCAGAAACTAAAATTCCAATATCATTTATCGGCAATTTATACTCTTTGGCAAATCTTTTTCTTTTTGCTTCCGGCAGTTCCGGCAATTGGTTTCTTATCGCTTCAATGTCAGCCGCTCCGCTTTTTTCAAAATCAATCGGCGGCAGATCGGGTTCGGGAAAATACCGATAATCATGGGCTTCTTCCTTGGCGCGCTGGGAAAATGTTATTTCTTTATTCTCGTCCCAGCCGCGAGTTTCCTGGGTAATTTTTCCACCCGCCTCAAGCGCTTTTCGCTGGCGAATAATTTCATGCTCGATGGATTTTTCCACGGCTTTAAACGAATTGAGATTTTTTATTTCAACCTTTGTCCCCAACTTTTGACTTTTGCCTGCCCCGTTGGCTTGTCCTTCGGGGACTTTTGCCTGCCCCGTTGGCTTGTCCTTCGGGGACTTTTGACTTAAACTGATATTCACCTCGCATCGCATCTGCCCTTTTTCCATATCGGCATCGGAAATATTCAAATAGCGAAAAATCTGCTGCAAATCCTGGCAAAATTGCTTCGCCTCGCCGGATGAAGCAATATCGGGTTCGGTCACCAATTCCATTAACGGCGCCCCGGCCCTGTTTAAATCAACCAAAGAATAATCCGCGCCATCGGGATGAATTAGCTTTCCCGTATCTTCCTCCAAATGAATACGCGTTATCCGCACCCGTTTGGATATTGGATATTGGATATTGGATATTTTTTGTAATTTGTCATTTGGGCTTTGTAATTTAACAAGCTCATTTTTTTCATCAGAAATTTCAATATCTAAATATCCCTCTTTGCTAAATGGCTCATCATACTGGCTTATTTGGTATCCTTTGGGCAAATCCGGATAAAAATAGTTTTTTCTATCAAATTTGGAAAATTTATTTATTTTGCAATTCAAAGCCAAAGCCGCTTTAACCGTTAATTCAATGGCTTTTTTATTTGCCAAAGGCAAAGTTCCCGGCTGGCCGGAGCAAATAGGGCAAATATTAAAATTCGGCCTTTTTTCCGCGGCATCGTTGGCGCAACCGCAAAACATTTTTGAATTTGTTTTTAATTCAACGTGAATTTCCAAACCGATAGCAGGTTTATAAGGCATATAATTATCACTAAATAATTTTATTAAAAACTTTTATCGTTGCGAGTCTAAAATCTATATGCAACAATCTCAATCTTATTATTCAATGACAAATTACAAATGCCAAATCAATGTCAAATGATTAAATGTCAAATTTTGTCATTTGGATTTTGGATTTTTACCCTGTTAAATCCGCTATAAGCGGTGCGAAGCAATTTAACAGGGTGAATTTGTCATTAGAAATTCGTCATTTGACATTAAATATTCAATCTCTTCTTATATTCTTTTATTAAATTTACATACCGTTCCTTATCTCCGACCTCCATCATTTCTTGATTTAATCTCTCAAAACTCTTCATAATATTTTTCCTTTCTTGGCTTGCCAGCAAGCTTTCAATCATCGGATATAAAATTTTTTCTTCCTGCATTAGATGGCTGCCCAAAAGAAAGCTATAAGCATAAATATTTTTTATAACCGCCTTCTTTGATTTCTTGCTGGAAATGCCGCCGCTAACCGATTCCCGCAAAAGGTCCGCGACGCGCCGCACCTGTTCCGCTCCTTCCTCGTGCTCTCTAAGCATCGAACTGATATTTCTCGCGCCCCAAGGCGCCGCTTTTTTCTCGGCAATTTTAAACAAAACGCTCTCTTCCGTCCGCCGATGATATTTATGGGTAAAATTCTTAATCAAATTCATACTGCCGTTCAATATATCCAAATCGCATTTTCCGCCTTCCTCGAGCGAATTAGCGCATGCTTCCAGAATTTTAATTATATCACTGATAACCTTATGATCTTTTTTTAAAATATCGGTTGGTTTTTGATTTTTCATTTTTTAAAATTATAAAAATAAGCAAATTCGTCATTTCGAATACATTCGCTTCGCTCAGTATAAACTCCGTGAGAAATCGCTTGGACTTGCTATTTTACAATGTTAATTGTTGGCTCCATAGCGGCAAAGCCCCTGTGGAGACTCGTTGTTTTAATTGACATCCCAACTCCACAGCCCTTGCGGGACTATGGAACTAACAGACTTCCACCTTCCACTTTCCACCTTCCACTTTCCCAAATATCAGTCGCAACTTCCGCCGTTTATTTTATTGGTTATGCATTTCAAAATCTCCATTACATTGCCGTCTTCTTTTGCCTCTGCCGCGCTTGAGTTATATGTTCCGGCTAAAGCATTATAAATATCTTCCAGCGG
Organism: Patescibacteria group bacterium; assembly: GCA_018896765.1. Taxonomy (GTDB): domain Bacteria; phylum Patescibacteriota; class Minisyncoccia; order JAHIHE01; family JAHIHE01; genus JAHILZ01. The sequence continues at coordinate 14,624 of JAHILZ010000020.1, forward strand.
CATCATTGTAGAGCCAGCCGGTCCCGGAGGAACAAGGATTCCCGCGTAAACCACCAGCGCGAAATAAAGCACGCTTACCGAAATAACAATTATGAATAAATCATATAATATTTTTTTAAGCAAGCGCGCTTTTTTATTTTTGTTGTTTTCGATTAACATATAAAATTAACCGCCAAAAACAATTACAATCATTATTCAGGAAACTGCTCCGAAGGCGCTACGGATTAGTCGCCGATTGAATTTACAATAGCTTCGTCAATGGCTTCTTTTTGATCGGATTGGGGCAGACCCAAAGACTGGCTTACGGTCTCGGAAGATACCGGCTTGTCAAACACAAAAGCCGTGCCTTTGGTTTTTAAATTATTTATAATATCTTTCACTTCAACGCTGTTCGGATTCAGTTTTAATATCTCTTCAAACTGCTTGATTGCGTTATTTTTCTCGCCTTTTTTGTCATAAACAAGCCCCAGAACATATCTAGCATTGGAAAAATTAGGATCTTGGCTAATCGCGTTTTCCATCTCGATTTTCGCCTTATCAAAATCATCGCTATTGTAATACAGTATGCCGAGCTGAAAATTTATCGGAGCGTCAAAATCGGACAATGCCTTGGCAAATTCAAATTCCTTAATCGCTTCATCTTTGCGCTGGGCTTGCGCGTAAGCCAATCCCAATTGAAAATGACTAGCCGCGTAATCAGATTTCAATTTGACCGCTTTTTCCAAAGCATCAATCGCGCCATCTGTCTTTTCCCGCTTAATCTTGTCGTCTTCGGACGCGCGCGCCGCGAACATCAGAACCCTTGCCTGGCCAATCAAAGGATCGGGGTTTTTTGGGTTAAGCTCCGATGCTTTGCGATAACTGCTCTCCGCGAAAGAATCGGCCCCGCCCGCGATATTAATAATTTTTTCGTAAATATCGCCTAAATTATACCAGTTTTCCGAATCAGCCGGATTGATTTCCGCCGCTCTTTTGGCAAACTGTATGGAATCGGCGATTTTGGCTTGAAACTTGGCATCTTTGCTTATTTCGATATTCGCATCCCTGGAATTTTGCGCGTCTAAAATTAAAAACTGGCTAAAAACCCGCAAATATTGATCGTTGTCCAGATCCAGAGATAACGCTCGCAAAATATCTTCCGAAGATTTTGCCATATCGCCCTCGCTATATTCTTTCAATCCTTTTTGAAAATAAAACGCCGCGGCGTATTTCTTGCCGGAAAAATAAAATAAAGATATCGCGCCGGCCGCGAAAATAATAAGCAAGGCAAAACCCGCTACGGCGCGGCTTTTTGGCACGCGCGAAAAATCAAGCTCTTCGGGACGAGAACTCAAAACCGCCAGCATTCCCAAAACGGCAAAAGAAAAAACAAGCCCGACAAAAGAAGCGGGAAAATAAAACCATCCTAAAATCATAAAAAACGCTCCAAAAGAAACAACAAATGCTTTTTTGTCCTCTATGTTTCTCGCCGCGGCGCGCGCGAAAGCAAAAATAATGAACAAAACCGACAAAATGCCGATAATTCCCGCTGTCGTAAGATAAGTGCCGGCAAAACTGAAGCCCTGGTTGAATTTTATCCTCCAGAAATTAGATTGATTTAATTCCACCGGCCGATACGCGTTGTATTGCGAAGAAAAAGTAGCCAGACCCGTGCCGGTAAGAATGCGGAATCCGCTCAAAGCTTCTTTGGAAATATTCATTGTCGCGGAAAAATTGGGCTTTATGTCAATGGGAATATTCGGCATACTTATAACTTTCGGCAAAGACGGACCGACCAGCGCGAACAAAAAAGCGATAACGGCTATCAGCAATGGCGCGCCGGAGCCGAATGAAAAAGCGGCGCTTTTTTCCGGCCTAAAAGTGAATTTATAAATCGCGTAGATTGCCATGATAACCGCCAACAAAATCCATATCGGCTGATAATTTATCAAAATCAAATTCAAAATAACCAATAATCCGGCGGCAATCAAGCCAATTCTGGCTTTCAAAGAAATATCCAATTCGGCCAGCGCCGCCACAATCAGCGCGAAACCGAAAGAAATAAAAATGACGAAATTAATCAGCGATCCAAAAACATTAAACCCGGCATTCTTGGTAAAATCAAAAGGAAAAATATAAATTTCCAGCAATTGCAGCAATCCCAAAATAGACGCTAAAACTACGCTCGCTAAAAATACAATTCCGATTTTATTAAAATCTTCTTTTTTAAAAAAAACAGCCGCTAAAAACAAAATTAAAGCATAGATGATAAAATTAACAAAAACATCCGCTTGGGTTAAATCTCCATAGATGCTATTGTCGGGCGCGAAAGAAAAAAACGCGCTGATTCCGCCGGCAATCACAAAAAACACCGCCGCGGCGCACAGTATTGATTTCGAATAAACAATCCTTCTTGTTAAAAACGCGTCTGTCAAATAGCAAACCAAGGAAGCCAAAGCGAGAAAAACGGCTAAAAATTGCTTATTCGCGTCAATCGGATATATCGTTATCGGCAGAAAAAATAAAGGCAGCAAAAAAATCAATGAAAATAGAAAAAATCTTCCGAGCTTAAGCCAAAAAGTTTTCACATAAGCGGAAGGCGTTTTTCCAAAAGTATTTTTTTCTTCCGCCTCCTCTGCCGCCGATTCAAATTCTCTTGCCGATAACGCGGATTCCTGGCGCGTTTTTTCTTGATTTTCGCGCCGCAAAAGCTCTGCTTCGGCCGAATATTCGGCTTCATCGGCCGCTTTATCTTGTTTTGACGGCTGAAATTTTTTTAAATCGATCAGATTATTATTTTTCATGATTTTAGCTTGCCCCGTTAAATAAAATCCTTTGAGGATTTTAGATTGCTTTGCAATCTATTTAACTGAGGCTTGCCCCGTTAAATTCCGTAATCGGAATATTTAACCGGGGGTTAATTAATTATTTAAATAAATAATACCACAAATGGATTAGGGAGTCAAACTGTCGCTTTACTCAAGTTCAAAATTCAAAGTGAAAAGCATGTGTTAGTTCAAAGTTAAAAGTGCAAAGTTCAAAATTACAGTTTAAAGTCCAAAGTTTTCTCTATCAACAACTTTAAACTTTGCGCTCAACTTTGAACTTTGCGCTTTGAACTTTTAACTATCTAACTTTTAACTTTGAAATTAACTTTGAACTTTGCACTTTTAACTTTTAACTATCTAACTTTTAACTTTGAAATTAACTTTGAACTTTGCGCTTTTAACTTTTAACTATCTAAGGTGTCCTGCCACTCCATTATTATAATCCGTTAAAATTTCCGCTTACGCGCGGGCACAACTGCCCTTGGAAATTATCCATATCCTGACTCTTGACACAAACCGATAATATGCTATTATGTAATCAAAGCTGATAGCCAGTTGCATTACGGGCTAAAGTCAGATGCTAACATAAAGAGTTCTTGTAAAAGGGCTCTTTTTGTTTTATAATAATTTCGTGGTGGGGATGGCATAGTGCGGGACCAGGATTATCACCCATGGTCTTCGGAGCGCAAATCCCCGCATCTCCACCATCTAAAAAATTATCCACTGTCGGCTCTTGACAACGCATTTAGATCTGATATACTTATAGTAGGTGATAATCTTGGATCTTGTACTATGTTAAGATCAGTAAAAAGTTCTGCGAAAGCAGGGCTTTTTTGTTGTTTTACCAGCCATACGGTTTCGCCTTGAAGTTTTACTTCAATTTTCGCCTCTCCGTCTTCCGTTTGATAAAGAAGGATTTGTGAATTTATTATTTCAGCCATTTTTTAAAATTTTAAATTTAGCCCTTTAAATTGTTTTTGTTTTATTCATTTAAAATTTAAAATTGATTTAAAATTTTAAATTTAGACTTTAGACTTTAGACTTTAGACTTTAGACTTAAAAAATTTGTTTGGGATTTTATTGGTCATTGATAATTGATAATTTTGGCTCCATATCCTTTGTATCCCACACACAGAGTTTATCCCGCGCCGCGATGCGGGGGATAACTATGAAATCTCTTCCCGCTTTGTCACAAAACCGCAGGCGAAATAAAACCCTCCTTTTCCACAAAATTCTTGGAAATTACATACCCCTTGCCAAGTCCGAGATCGGAAGAAATTTTTTCAAGCTTCTGATAATCTCTTTCGGTTCCGTTAAGTTTTACTTCAAAAGAGATTTCCTTTTCCAAAATCGCGTCTATTTCCGCCGTATTCCGTTTATTGTAAAAACTCACCCTGCCATATTGACCTAACTGATTGATCGCCGCGTTTTCAAACAACTGCGCGTCATTGACATTGCCGATAATTTTCAAAAGACCGGTGTCGCTGAAGTACACTTTTTTTCCGCCCGCCACAGTCCGATCAATTCCCTTGGCGTAGCGAGGAAGCAATTTAATCACGAAAGTTCCCTGCAAAAATTCCAAATAGTGATAAACTTTCGGCCGGCTTACGCCCAATTCGCCGGCCAGCCTCGTTACATCCAGCATTGAGCCGATTCTAGGCACCAAAAGCAAAAGAAGATCCCTCAGCTCTTGCATATCCTTGTAATCGGAAAGAATTTTAAAATCTTTTTCAAAAAATGAGGCGAATATATTTTTCAAAATTTGTTCCTTGGCGATTTTGTCTTTTTCCAGAACCACCGCGGGAAATCCTCCGAATCGCAAAAAATTTTCATAATCCGTTTCAAATTTCTTGTGCCGAAAAATATCGTTCTGTTTTATGGCGTCGGATAATTTTAGAAGAACGGCCTCTTTCTCGGAAATTTTTTCTTGAAAATACAAGCATTCCTTGAAACTTAAAGGATTCAGCTGAAAAAGAAATTTTCTTCCGGAGAGAGATTCAGGAAAAAGATTTTTGAGATAATAATTGGACGAACCGGTAACGACAAATTTTGTTTGATAATGGTCAATAAGATATTTTATAATTTTTGTAATTTCCGGGAATATCTGAATCTCGTCAATAAACACTGTCAATTTTTCGCCGGCCTTCTTTTCGCCGGCCATATTTTCCAGCCGCTTGTAAATATTATTATAATCAATATCTTCAAATGTTTTCACATCCAAAGGATTTTCAAAATCAAACCATAATTTCGGCTTATCGCCCGAATAATCATATACTTGGCGCATCAATGTGGTTTTTCCCACTTGCCTCATTCCGGTTATAACCAAAGCTTCTTTTTTGCACAAATACTTTTTTAATTCGCCAAAAAGAATTCTTTTTTTCACATTGTTGGAAATTTTTTCGTTATTTGCCATGGGTTTTAATTAAATTTAATCTTATACGCAATCAATTATCTCATTTTTTAGTTTCTAATATGTGTATGTTATTTATTACAAATTTACGCTAATATGTAATAATTATATTACAGCCCCTTCTTTTGTCAAGTTCTCCGCCGGCTCCACGGTATCCGTCCGGCATTATTATATAAGGCTAAATTTTAAGTTTTAAATTTTAAATGAAATCCTAAATGAATAAATTTTAAATTAAAACATTTAAAATTGATTTAAAATTTTAAATTTAGACTTTAGACTTAGTCAAGAATGTTAAGGCTAAATTTTAAGTTTTAAATTTTAAATGAAATCCTAAATGACTGAATTTTAAATTGTTTTTGTTTTATTCATTTAAAATTTAAAATTGATTTAA
>JAHILZ010000021.1 GCA_018896765.1 Patescibacteria group bacterium
AACTCTTTCGTTAATTTATTCTTCTCCGCCTCTAATTTCTTATTAAATTGTTCCAATGTTTTTTTATCCATATTTATAATCTTACCACAAGAGTTTGAAATTTAAAACAATCCTCACGACGCTTTCCTGATGCGACCATGAGATTTTCATCTTCTCGGTTTCCCCCTTGAAAGCCCGTTTAATTTGTTTGGCGATGCTGGCCGCCAATTGATTTTCGGTCGTCAAAATCTCTATCTCCCCGCCTTGCTCTTTAATGGATATGATTCTGTCCATTGGGTCTCTCGCGAAAGCGCGCTTGCCGACATTTTTGACCAAGTTTAAAACTTCACCTTTTTTATCCGCTGGCGCGTTTTTCAAAATTATCTGACCTTCAAACATTTTGTCCTTAACCATTTGGCAAGCCGGACAGATGACAATCCTCGCCGGCTTATCTTCGGAAATCTCCTTGCCTTCTTTTAAACGATGATGCCAACTCTTGCGGAAATAAACCGCGTTGCAATCCTTACACATTAAAACATTAACCTTCCCAGGCCCAAACTCGGCCTCTTCTTTGTTTGACTTAGGTCCGCGGGGCTGGCAACTCCCCTTTTTCTGTCTTTGCGATTTAATTGAAATTTTATCCATATCTTTATTTTTAATAACTTAACTCCCTCTATCCTACCACAAAAAGGCGAAGAATCAACAATGCCAAATCTTTATCTTCTATTTTATTCCCTTATTCGGCTTTCCGATAGCCGAATGAATATTTTAATATAATTTTCAAGGGGACAGTCCCTCGTCTGCGGGGGCTGCCCCCATCATAGTTCTGTTCGGCTATAGGATAGCCGAATTATTTTTTTAAATAACAGAAACTAAGTTTCTGGGTGTTGCCTACCCCAAAATTATCCCCTCCACTTTTTCTTTTGCGTTTTGTAAAACTTCTTTGGCCTCTTTTCGGAGAGTGTCGGCTTTGGTCCGATAATTTTTTGCTTTATCCGCAATTCTTTTTTGAATTTCTAAAGATGGGATAGGTATATCAAAATTTTCAATCGTACCAATAGTAATATTGCCCTGAATGGCGCCTATTTTTTCTCGCTCGGTTAAAAATTTGTTTAACTTGTTGTTTAGCCAAATTGATACAAATTCTTTATTTATTTCATCATTAAGACAAAATTTAATCATAAAAGAGCCAAAAGCAAATCCGTCTGCCTCTTTGGGCGCGACTGACACGACGCCAACTGTGCCACTGCGAGAAATAAGCAAATCGCCAGCATTAACAAAAGCATTGCCTAATTTTTTGCGAAAATTTTCCGGCAAATGAACTACATTTGATATATTAATGTGATTTGGCTTTAAGTTTAGTATCCTTAAAAACGGAATACCATTATCCACATAAGCGTTTGAGGTAGAAGCGCCGTAATGGATTTTGGTAATAAAATTTTTCAATTTTTGAGTTTTATATTTGCCCTTATTGATAATTTGCTCAATCTCTTCTAAAAACGGCTGCCAATATTCGGCATCTATCCGACTATCTTCAACTTCATTGCTCATCACCTCAAAAACCATTTCTTTTTCTTCGCCCGCCATAGCCTTGGCGACGGCGGGTAGAATTTTAATTCCCAACTCACCCAAAACATAGCCGTCAATAAACCCAAGTAATCTATCCGCTTCCGCTTCTTTCTCTTTTTTCTCCTGATACGCCCTTGCCATAATGCCCACGATTTTGTTTTGGATTTGAAGAGACGGGAGCGGGATTTTGATATCTCCAATTGAACCAGGGCTAATATTGGGTTGTGAACCACCCAAAGATAATCTCTTAACCTGATCCACAAAAATATCAAACTGCAAAATGTAGAATAAATAATCAGGGTTAATTTTGTTTTTATCTATAATAAACCTCCCAACTCTCTGATTCAAAAATGCGGGTAAAACATCTTGATAAATTCTTCCTACCTTGCCGATCGTCGCGCCCGTCATCGCAACTAAAACATCCCTATCGTTAAGCAAAAAATCCTCTAAACGATTCAGATACTTATCGTTGATATAAATAATTTTTGAAAATTCAATTTCGCCATTTTTTATATTTTGAATGCGAACAAGCGGAACTCCATACTCCTGTTGATATTCACCACTCTTAAAAGCATAACCACCTTGCACTTCTGCTATCTTTTTTATTTGAACTGAATTAGAAATTTTGAGTTCTTTGAAAGCATAAAAATACGGATCAATCCGCTTTTTAATTTCATTGCTCCAGATAGTAAAAATTTGTGGATTAGGTTGTTGTGTTTTTGCCTTACCGACAAACATGTTAGTTTGAGTCATATTTACTAATAAATTCAACTTCTCGTTTTTCTATATCAATTATCTTATATTGAAAATTATATAATTTACCATCTATATTCTTACAGCTAACCTTAAAAGTTACATTTTCAAGATTGTCGTAACTTCTAATTTCCGAGTTATCTTTTTTAACCATTTTTATTGCCTGTTCATCGCCCTTCGGCTCTGGAGCAAAAAATCGACATTGGTATTTTTCAACCATAAAAATATCATCCTGATTTTTTACTTCAACATTGAAAGCGGGACCTCGTCCTACATTACGTAAAGATAAATAATATGAAGTACGATTATTTATTGTGTATTCTCTTTTAAATAATTTTTTTGTGGCATCGGTAATATTGTTTAAATTTCTTACATATAATATCATCACTGGTTTTTGCTCTATTTCTGTTTGTTTTATCGCTTCTTCTTTTAATTCTCTTGTTTCCCAAGCATACCAAAATAATGCTAAAAAAGTGGCAAAAAGAATTTTATTGCTTGTTTCGTCAAAATAGAGAGCGCCTAAAATAGCAATAACAACCAAAATAATTAATAATTTATTGTTTTTCCAAAAATTTTTCAAATTCATAATTGCTCCTAATTGCTTATAATTCATACACAATTTTTTAGTCCTCAAAAACTCTTTATTTTAGCCAAAATTTCCAATTGCTGGCAATTGCTATGAAATTTTTACATCCTCAAAAACTCTTTATTTTAGCCAAAATTTCCAATTGCTGGCAATTGCTGGCAATTTTAGAAAGCGCTTATATAATGCCTATTTACAGATTCTCCTTCAGATTTTATCAAACCTAAATCCTCCATTTTACTTAAATTATTGTATATTGTTCTTCTGGATACATCTTTAAATAAATTTCCACACTCTTTAGTCGTTACGGCTTTATTCTCAACTAAATGCTCCCAAATTTTTACTTGCCTTTCATTCAGCTTGCTTAACTTTTCTCCCATCAAAATAACCTTGAAACTATTTGAAGTATTTTTAAATATCGGCGACAGTAAATTCCATTTTTTCATTTCATTAAAAACAATATCAATGCCCCTCCCATATTCTTCCAAATAATCAAGTTCCTTCAGACGCGCCGCTATTATTTCATTTCGGCTAACTTGGGCATCTTTTATATTTCTTATCGTAACTCCCGGCGGCAAGCACCCAGCATTAAAAACTTCTATTCTGTCTTCAAATATATTCACTTGCGTGTATGTTTCCGTAATTTTATAATCCCTATGAATAACAGAATTAGCAACTATTTCCCTAATTGCTTTTTCGGGATACTCATATTTTTCTATTCTTTTCGTACCGACTATCTCTGCGCTTTTTCTGATGTTCCTCAAAATAAATTTTTGCATGTTATCTATCTGAACATCCAAAGTTCCGGCAATATCCGCGCTGTCAATAATGTCAGTCGCCACATTTGAACCCTGATATTTCACACACCTTACAATATATCTGCTGAACTGTTGTTTATCCTGCGGTCTTTCTTTGGCAAAAATCAAAAAACCGGCAAGAGTTGGTTTTTGCGAGTCGCCAAAATTATCGGCTATTCCTAAATTTTTTAACAACTCAAAATCGATCTCCTCTAATGAACTTTGCCTTCGTGTTCTTTCTCCGCTTTTTATCAAAAGTTCTAAAATTTTTTCTTTTGATAAATCATCAAGCGAAGATCCATCTGCGGAAGTAATATCAAATTTAAATTTTTTGGAATTATCAATTAAGTTTCTCATCTCGTCATCAGTCATTTTTCTGTCTGTATTACCGTCTCTTATATACGCGCCATTTGGCATACCCGCTGGCTTATAATAACAGGGCTTAAATTGGTCTGGGCATTCGGGAACAAAAACAGCCAATAGCGTCTTTTCTTGAATTTCCAAAATATGATATGTTGGTCGGATAATAAAACTCATCTCATTATTAACTAAGTCGCCAATTTTTTCCTGCAGATTATCAAGAATATCTGTTCCTACAATTTTTATTTCATGTTTATTTTTATCTTCAATTATCCCAAAAACAATAATTCCGCCACCCGGTTTATGCGAAAAGGCAGATACTGATTTCCATGCGCTCTTTGACAGACCTCCACGCGCGTCTTTGAATTCAACGCTGTTCGTTTCCGTTTTGTGCTTAATGGCTTCTTCAATTAATTTTTGAACTTCTTGTTTGTCCATATTTAATTATCTTTATTCTCAAACTTCTTAAACTCCTCATAAATTTTATCCAAATCATTCTTAGAATCTTTGCGGCCGGTGGCGTCGTAGCCGATATGGTCAGCGATTGCCATAAAAATTGGGTATCTGTTAATTTTTTCTTTTTCCGCTTTTTTGCGGACAAAAACGAGCGATGATTTAACACCCGCTCCAAAGTGAGCAAAAGCGAATTGCGGCAAACTAACCACCGCCAAAATTTGTGTTCTTTCCATTAAGAAATCGCGAACATATTGCATCATTGAATTTGTTAATATGCCGTCAGGCAAAACAATCGCCATCTGCCCTGTTTTTGGTTTCAAAAATTCAATACATCTCTCTATAAACAAAACCTCTGTTTTCTGATTTTTCATATTCCGCTCTTTACCATCTTTGTTTTTCTTTCTGCCTAATTCAAATTTTTCTAAATACGGATGCTCGCTTGCTTTAACATTAGCGCCAAAGGGCGGATTCGTGACAATAATATCAAAATGATTTTTAGCAAAACCAAGATTTTTGCGGTGCATTTCGTCTATATTATCCAAAGCATCAAAGCCAATAACATTTGTATGTCCATCATCATGAATGATCATATTCATTTTTGCCACTCTCGCGATTGAATCATTTATTTCAACGCCAAATAAATTATTAGCCGCAAAATCGTGCCAATAACGATATTTTTCCGCTTCATTATTTCCAAAATATTTTTTCGCATCATCTCGGACTTTATCTAATGCGTGCAACAAAAATCCCCCGCTTCCGCAAGCCGGGTCTAAGACTAAATCATCGTTTTTAATATCCATCATTTTAACGGCAAAATTAACAATTTCGCGGGGCGTAAAGTATTGCCCGCTTTTGCCCTTAAAAAAGTCCTCCATAAACTGCTCAAAGGCAACGCCTTTTGTATCAAGGTCAGTTTTATTAAGCGAAAGCCCTTGTAAATGCGTGACAACAGTATAGAGTTCTGCTGGTTCAATCTTTAGATTCTCTCTAAAAATTTCTGGGTCTTTTTCTTTCGCTTCTTGGTAAATAGCGCTTACGCGCTTAAAAACATTTTCAGCTGATTCGTGTGTTTTGATTTGGAAATCATAATATTCGCCGTCTTTTCTTCCTCTCTTTTCGTCGCGAATTTTAACAAAGATAATTTTTGCCAATTCATCAAAGGCAACTGTTGGATTTCTTTTACCGCCAGCCCAAAGAGTATCGTGCGACTTTTTAAGCGCGCGAATAAGTTCTTGCTTCTCTAAAACTTTCAAATCCCAATTTGAATCGCCTTTTTTATAGCGAAATTCCTCAATTTTCCCGTAGGAAATTGGGATATCTGTAATAGTCGCCTTTTCCGGCGTCTTATCGTTCCATTTATCCGTTTCCATGGCTCGGCGAGTATTGCCGGCAACGCAAATAGCAAACCGCGCTTTAAGCACGCGAGCGTTGGCAATCGCCTGTTTTGTGGCTTGTTCAAATTCAGCGTCGGTAATTCCATCTTTTTTACACTCAACTAAAATGTATGGAATTTTTTTATCGTCATCCTTATAAACTACAACATCGGCGTATCTCTCGGGCGTTCTGTCCGGCATTTCCACTTCAAGTTCAATTCGTTTAGCGGGATAATTATATTTTTCAATCAGGTCAAAATAGTATTCAGCTCGGACTTTTTCTTCGGGATTGGAAAAATTGTATTTTTTGCCTGACGCGATATACTTGATTTTTTGAGCGTCCATTACAAAATATCCCTTTTGTTCTCCAAGTTTTAAATATTCATCGGGCTGACTTACGATTTTTTCTTTTTGTGTTTTGTATTTTATACTCATGTTTTTTGTTTTACTTTTACCAACCGCTTATCTATATTCGCCATTATCCCATAAATTACATTTTCAATCAAACAAAAAAACGGCCAAGTGGCCGCTAACTTATGAAAACTATTGACTATTCTCTAAATATGTGATATATGTTAGAGAGGATTTGATGCCTCGTTTTTTTTATTTTTTAGGATCAAATCCTCTCTTGTTTTTCTA
>JAHILZ010000022.1 GCA_018896765.1 Patescibacteria group bacterium
AAAGCATAGAGCAATATCTAAAAACGGATAGCATAGAGAATACAACAGATAAATCAGAGGTGATTTGAAATGAAAGAAAAAGTTGGTAGAATAGAAAGTTTTGCAGTCATTGGACTGCTGATCTTGGCAGGGTTTGCCATGGCAGCGCCTACAGTGGAAGCAAGAATACCGCCAAGCGGTAGCTACTACGATCGAGAAGCGATAATTCGCGAAGCATACTTTGCTGTAATGGGCAACGTCAATGCTTTTCCGGGACCGGCAAAACAAATGGGCAAATGGAATTACATGGATTTCGATAGACCGGCGCAAATCCGAACAATCGCAGAATTGGGAGGAGTATGGTATGCTGGAGACACGACGCCAATAATAGATGGCTGGGTTAAATACGGCTTCAAAGATGGCATAGGCAGAGGAGGACAATGCTTGTTCTTTATAAATCTGTTGCTATACAGATCAGAAGCGGATAGAACAGTGGGTAAATTTAATTCGTGGTCTCAAGATATTTATCCATATGCCGCTGAAATGACCGGCGACAGGCCAAGGCCTGGGGATATAATATTCAAGCGCGCGGATTCAACTTCGCAACACATAGCCATTGTAGTTTCCAGAAGCGGAGATAATGTAGGCGTAATAGAGTCAAACGGTGGAACATGGGAGGCTGTTTCACACCGGCTCACAACAATTACGGCGCTAAAAGCCGGAGGATACAAGATATTCACAAATGTGAATTACTACAATAACAACTATTACAGCAACCATTATCCTTCGTAAGGATAAAACAATATAAATTTAAAGGGCAGATTATTTTTTAACTGCCCTGTTTTTTTTATTTCACGATCTATTAATTAATATAAAAAGAAGAAATAATAATATCGAGAATGGATTTATCGCCAAATTGTCGATTTTTACCATCTACACGAAGATAATCTTCAGTGCTGAATTTAATAATATAATCATTTTTTAAAGTGATAACTTTATAATTTTCCATCAGGGTAATGCCCGAACTGGAAGTAGGCTTTGAAAAAACAATCATTCCTCCATAAGCGCTAAGTCCGCTGATTTTAAAATAAGTAAAATTATTTTTAACAAGAGATGGGTATATTTCTTGAAGTTCTTTATTATAAAAGGGATCTGGGGATGTATAATCCATTGAAAGTTCTTTGTAAAAAGCTTCTTCGGCCGTTTTATAATTTTCAGTATTTTTTTTGACTATAATATGTATTGATGGATTATCTCGTGTATCGCAAGTATCAGGCATACCATTATAACCCACACGGATGCCTAGATTTAATTCTGTTTTTTCTACATCTTGGGTTTTTGTTGTTTCGTCGCACACATTCGCATAATCCGGATACTTGAAACTAAACCCGAACTCATCGTTTTGATATTCTTTCCAATTAAAAGTCACCAAATTTTGCAGATTTTCTATGCTTTCTTTCTGACTGGTTTGCTGATCGATTTGCTCCCTTTTAATTTCTGAAATATTTTTTTTAATATCCGAATTTTGCTTGCTTAAATTGGAATACAAAAAGATATTGCCAATTAGCAGGATAATTATAGTAGGAATTAAAAGATAATTTAATTTATTCATTTTATAAAAGTTATTTGTTTAACAACCTCATCTTACCACCAAAACCGCCGGCGGTCAATTTTTTATCTTTCAGCTACACCTCTATTAAAATATGTGGTATAATAGGGGCAGGAAGAAAATAATCTTACGACATCGCAAGTCGTTAAATTAAAATTTATGGTAGGCGAGAAAAATAAAAAAATTAAAATTCTTGGAGCGGGAATTTCTGGTCTTACGGCCGGAATAATTCTTTCAAAGCATGGTTATCAAGTTGAAATTTTTGAGAAACGTTCACGAGTGGGTAGTTATTTTATAAAAGACATACATTCTATACGAAATTATATGCATGATTCAGATGTAATAGAAACATATAATAAGCTAGGTATTAAAATGGATTATGTATATCCCGTATTTAAAGAATTTCGTTTTTCTCCTTCTTTTAAAAATATTGAAATTT
>JAHILZ010000023.1 GCA_018896765.1 Patescibacteria group bacterium
AAATAAAAAAACCGGCCAAGAAAAAGAAATAGCTGTTGACGGTTTGTTTGTTGAAGTCGGGCGAATCGCCAGCACGGATTTGGTGGCGGACATGGTTAAGCGCGATGAGAAAAATCAAATTATTGTTGATGAAAAGTGCCAGACCAACCTGCCGGGCATGTTCGCTGCCGGAGATGTTACTCCGGTTGAATTCAAGCAGATTACTATTGCTTGCGGCCAGGCGACAATCGCTGCTTTGGCTGCTTATCAGTATATACAGATGAACAGAGAAAATAGTAAAATAAAATAAATCTGACTTGGATTTTAAACGTGGTTTATGTATCTTTTTTAAGAATATATGCAGTTAGCGCGTACTCAATTGTTACATTGCTATATTGTTAAATTGTTTTAATATTAGCAATTTAATAATGTAACAATTTAACAATTTATTTATTTTTCCTTGACATATAATAAGAATGTGATAAGATGCAAGACGAAACAGGGGGCAAAGATCCGTCAAATTGTGCAGCCCTCTTTCCAAAGGGAAACAACAGGTGTAGGTCTTCCTGCCCGCTCTCTGTTTCATTTTCATCGCACATTTTAAAAATTTTATCGGGGCGCAGCCAAGGCGGTTAAGACATTGGATAAGAAATTGCTTATCTCTGATTTTAAATATTTGGCGCGCCCCGACCACATTCTTCAAACAAGCTGTCAATTTATTTTGGCAGTTTTTTCTTTGGTGAAAATTAAAAAAAATTTTTCAATAAAAAAACTGCCGGTGTTCTAATTTTTTGCCGGCAGTGTTGTTGGTTTAATTGGCAATTAATGAAATCCGCGCGCGTAATCCCCGAACTTGATTCCATAAGACTTGCCCCATATATCTATGTTGATTTTTTTGTTGTTTTGGGAATTTCTACTCAAAAGAGCATTCGGCGACATCCCCATGTTTACTTGAATATACTGATGTGGTGAAATATACCAAACCATTGTCCATTTCAGCGCTATGTCAGAGTCATTAAAAAAACCGCTTTTTATTAATAATGTTCTCATTAAATAGTTCATGTTGGTACAATGCAAAAATCCGGTTTGGCTCCACATTTTATCAATGTCATTGCTGAAAACATTAAATAATTTTGTATAGGTTTTTATTCTTTGGCTGCGGTATTTCGCGATTAATATTTCATAAGCGCGCCTTAAGCAATCCTCTTTGCCAAGAGATGTTTTCAGCTCGTTGATCGTTTCCCGCATTTGTTCCGGCAGTTTATTTGGGATTGGAGTTTTTGACAATAGGTCTATGGGCATAGTTTTTAATAAAAGGATGATTTTAATTTTTCGTTTTGGATTTTGGGAAGAGGGGAATTAAAGGGGTGAATGCCCCAAAGCCAAGACGCCTTATTATTTTCTTAGGTAGTTAAATGTCCATATTGTCTGGCTAACGATTCTATTTGTCCTTGTCCTTTCCATTTTTGTTCAAATGCAGTTTTGAGCCTTGCCTTAATTGATTCTATTTGTTTAACATCGTTGGAAACAGGAAGTTGTAGTTCTTTCCATCGGTCACCAATATTAGGAAGCGTGGTGTCAATAAGAATTTTGTTGTAGAGTTGCTTTTGTGTTAGAGCATGAGAAAATAGATAGAGAAGGTAAAAGGCGTCAATTCCATATTTATTATTCCCATTGATAATACGGAAAGTTTGTATTTCTTTTGTTAATAATACATGAGTATCCATATCAGAGATAATTGCAACACTACCTATGCGATAACTTCCACGACGCACAAAAAGCACATCCTTTTCTTGTAAATCAAATCCATTTCCTTTCACGCGTTTATATTCAAACTCAGGTATATGGGCTGTTGGATTTTTATATATCGCCCAATTCACAATATCAGCAACACGTACATAGGGTATATCACCCCTTCCTTTAAAATGCGCTTGCGGTGACCCATGCCCTGGAAATGTGGCGATAATCCCTTCTTTAATTAATTGTCGAATAGATACTAAATTAAAGCCTTGTTCTTTTGCTTCTTTTTCTACATCTGCAAGCCTCTTTTTCCAATAATAACGAGGAACATAAATATTTCCTTTAATATCTTTCACATCTACCGTAAAAACATATTTATTTTTTGTTTCGGAGGGAGTGGAGAGTTCAGAAATAATTTGTTCGCTGTCATTCCATACTTCATCCGTAAATTTATTTTTCTCTTCGTCAAATCGATATAGTGGTTGACCATTGTGGTCGTGCCCCATTCCTTCGCATACTGCCATTGTAATTTTTTCCTGTTGTGGCATCCCTTTCTCAATAACAATAAGTAAGGTTTTTGCGTTACAGTATGGTCTGAATGTATCATGGGGGAGGTCAACAACGGCTTTAACGTTGTTTTGCTTAACTAAATAATCCAAGACATATCTAACTTTTGGTGCATGAAAATATGTTTCAGGGAGAACTAATGCAAGTCGTCCGCCTATTTTTAACATTTGCAAACAGCGTTCGACAAACAGAACTTGTGGTTCAGTTGGGCGAGCTTTATTAGTTTTTATAAATCCATTACTATTTTTATCTTTTTTCCAAGCGTGTCCGAGGTCAAAATGCTTTGAGTCTTCTTTAACCACTTTAATTTTACTGCCAAAAGGAGGATTTGTGAGCACCAAGTCAAACTGTTTGAGGATGTTATTTTCCTCGTCTTCCACAAACAATTCCTGTGCGTGTTTATTGTAATCCTCGGGAAGATGCAATGTATTGTCTGACACAATGCCACATTTCCCGTCGCCTATTATTGCCATGTATGCTTTTGCAATTTTTACAAGATCATTTTCTTTGTCGATTCCAAAAAAACATTTTTCTGCCATATTTCTTTTCTCTTGTAATTTTTGCGCCTCGTCCATTCCTCTATACTTTGTTTGTTTATCCATTATTTCCCAAACATGCTCTAGAGAATAGATTAAAAATCCACCACTTCCACATGCAGGATCAACGATAGTTTCGCCAGGCTGTGGATCAGTAATTTTTACAGCTATTTTTACAATTTCTCTTGGTGTAAAAAATTCACCTTTCTCACCAACAAGTTTACTTTCTGCGAAAACTTCAAAGGCATCACCAACAACATCTTTTTGTGTTTTCATTAAACTATACTTTTCAAGTTGTCCTACAACATGCGCAATGGATTTTGGATCCAGAGTGATTTGTTCGCTTTTTTCAAATACATCATCATTGTAGAATTCATTTTTTACTTCTTCAAAAAGATCTTTGATTCTTTTTGCAACATCTTTTGGCTTTTCCTCAAAACCAACACGAAACTTAGGTAAAGCTTCTTGGTCATATTTTTCGTCAACAATTTTACAGAATATCAATCTGATCATTTCTGCTCCTAATTTTTCTTTTCGACTAATGTTAGTATTTGCGTAAAGAGTTTTTAACAAACGATGAAAAATAACTTTTAGATTCTTGGATGGCTGAAGATTCTTTTTTGAAATTCTGCCAATATCAGCAAAAGTTTCACCATTTTTTGGTATTTGAAAAATAAACTCCCCTTTAATTTTTCCGCTTACTGGCTCGCGGTATAAATATTCAATTTCTTCGCCATTTGTCCATACGCCCCAAATGGCGGATGTTGCAGACATATAGCTTGATAGCTGTTTTATACCCTCTTTCCTTGTCGGTCTTTTAATTTCGACAATACCAATAATATCTGAAGATTGATTTCGTTTGTTATTGTCGGTTGATTCGTAGATTACGATGTCTGCGCGTTCGTTTTTGTTTTTTAAAGAATTTTTTTCACCACGTTGAACAGGAACTTCAATATCTATTTGTTCATAAAGATAGCCATAGTCTTCAAATAGCTCTTTTTCATATTTTTGTCGCACGGCTTCCTCTGGTTTTCTGCCGTCAACAATTTTATTAGTAGCGAGATCTTTAATGTGATAGTTTTTCATATACATTAATTATAGCCGATATTAGAAAATTTGAACAGTTCGAATTTCTTGAGTAATTATAGAGAAACTCTAAATTTTATCCACATGTTAATTTTCAAAAATAGTTTTCGGAACTAAGTGGAGAAAACACATTATTTCCCCTCATTAAATAAATAAAAAACAAATTTATTCCCCTTTTTCAAAAGCCTATCTTCATTATTCATCTTAGAAAAATATTCTTTGAATTGCGTATAATAAGTCATATACGAACTTTTTAAAAACATTCCCCTTATTCTCATTATACCACACAGCAATATAAATTAAAGGCGAGTTTTGTGGTATAATTCAGTTATGCTGGAATTAACTGAAGAGCAAAATTTGTTTTCTGCCGGCTATAAGGTGATCGC
>JAHILZ010000024.1 GCA_018896765.1 Patescibacteria group bacterium
CTTCCTTGGTTGGTTTGGCGCCTCTAAAATTGCTAAGTCCCAAATTCTTTTTGCCGCTATCTATCCTGTCAACCACAATTTCTGCGGCTGTACTGCCAGTAACCGCATAGTGCACTTTATTCTGCACTGTTTTAAAAAATAAAATACTTTGATCATTGGTCGGGTCATAATCTATACTAGTGGCGTAAATGTCGGTTATTTTACGGTAAAATCTCTTTTCACTGGTACGAATATCGGCAATAACGCGCTCAAGCTCTTCAAAATAATCAAAAGGAAGATCCGGATTTTTCAATCTCTCGCTATCTATCACAAATCCTTTGACAATGTACTCCGAAAGTCTTTCCGTCGCCCACTTGCGAAAAGCTGTACCCTGCGATGATTTAACTCTATATCCAACGGAAATGATAACATCAAGATTATAGAAATTAACATTATAAATTTTTCCGTCAGAAGCAGTATGCTGGAATTTCCGGCATACTGAATTTTCCGCTAATTCTCCTTCAAAAAACACATTTCCGATATGTTCCGTGATAGTTTTTCTATCTTTACCAAAAAGCTCCGCCATTTGAGCCTGCGTAAGCCACACAGTGTTGCCGTCAAACCGAACATCGATTTTGACATTCCCATTTTGATCCTTATATATGACAATTTGCGAATTAAGATTTTCCATAAAATTATTTCACGCTGATTTCAATGTTTTCGTTTTATCCGTCGAATTATTATCCACCACTATAATCTCTATTTTACCACAAAAATAAGTCTGTCGCAAAACAGACTCCAAACAATTGGCGATATTTCGCTCTTCGTTCTTGGTGGTTATAACTATACTGACTAGTGGATTCATATGCTTGATAACTTGATAACTTTCTACTTTATAACTTCGCTACTTCCCAGTGCCCGCCTTTATCCGGACCGATGCGTCTTAATAATCCTTTTTGCTTTAATTTAGCAATATTATTTCTAATATTTTTTTCACTTATTCTAATCACTGCGCTTAATTCATTCTGCGTTATTTTGTTATTTTTTCTTATTTCTAATATTATTCTTTTTTGATTTTCTGAAATATTTTCTAGGTCTTTTTCTAGGTCTTTTTCTAGGTCTTTTTCAGATTTAACCTCCTTGCGCTTAAAAACGGTAATAAACTGCCCTCCGACTTCTTTGAAATCCGCGGTCGGTTCTTGGGACATAATCAAACTAATACCCTTTCCCCACTTTTCGACAAAATTTATCTTATGAAACATCTCAGCAATTAATTCATTTCTTCTTTCTGAAACATTTTCTTTTTTAATTCTTTCGATCGTCAAGCCGCCAAACAATAAACCATGACTTCTAATCTCTAATTTATTTTTAAAAATCGCAATATTAACTGAATCATAACTATAATAATCACGATGACAAAACGCATTGATAATCGCTTCCCTAAACGCTTCTTTGCTAATCTCCGGAACATCGACCCTATAAAGACCTTCCAGTTTCATTCCAATGTGAATATTCTTTAAAATATATTCTTCAGCTTTTTCAATTAAATAAAACAGATCTCCGGTAAATTCCTGCCTGTCAATAATAAGTGAGGTGTTATTAGTGCCAAAAACAGCGCATCTTAATTTCGCGTTAGGAAAAAATTTATCCGGTTTTTTCCCAAATAATATAACAGCGGCGTTTAGCAGACCTCTTTTCGACAATAATCCTAATTTTTTTAACGAATTTTCAACGCTATCATATTTTAAACCCGATTTTTTTAAAAATAATTTTAACTTAGCCGAGCTTATATCAGTTATCTTGGCTTCTTCACAAACTTCCTTATCCCAACGCAATTCATTTTTGCTCTTATTTAAAATAATATTTTCAATCTCTTTGGCGCTTAACTGCTTATTTTCATCTCCAACTCTGATATACGCTCTGCCTTTTGCATAATAGGGTATTTCATTTCCATGAAATTCGATTTTTATACACTCTTTTTTATTTAGATCCGTTTTTATTATTTTAGGGTAAATTTTTGGCTCAATATCAGATGAAATTGACTGCGAAATGTCCCGCAATGTCTTTTCACTGACATTTTGTCCGACTATTTCACCATCATTTTTAATACCGAAATAAATTATGCCTTTTTGGTGCTTATTTAAAATAGCCGCAACAGAAATAATCGCCTCTTTCAGCTCAGAAGTTGATTTTTTTAATTCCAATTTTTCTGTTTCTTCAAATTTCATCTTTTTGAATTCAAATTCATTCCTGTTCCTCATTTTTCCACAAAACATATTTTCTATAACCAAACCTTGAGACTATGTAATCAAATACCTCTCCCCCCCCCGCCGTCAAAATCGGATTTGCGATCAGTTTTTTCCATTTCCCGTTTTCGATGAAAACTCCGATAAATCTATAATAAAAACCCAGTTGTTTTTTAATTTCTGAGTCATTCTTTCCCCATTTGTTTATATAAGCGCCGAAGCTTTTGGCATAATATCCTTTTTTACTTAAATATTTTTTCAAATCAAATTCCGCTTCGTTGTGGTATATCGGGCTCTTAACCAAAGCTGTCCTGCCGATTTGGCGGATTTTTCGATCCAAATCCCAATCTTCAGGCCCGCTCATACTCTCGTCAAAACCCCCGACTTCCAAAAATTTATCCTTCCTGATAAATCTCACGCAATCAATCACGGTTCCGTCGTAAAAACTTCTTTCAAATCGGCGAACTTTGCACCAGAAACTCTCGCCCATAATTATTTCGGGAATGTAGAGGCCGGCTAAGTTATCAAGTTGAAAGTTATCAAGTTTTAAAGTTGGATCAGAACGAGATCCTTCGACAAGCTCAGGATGACAACGTTGCAAGTTATCAAGTTTTAAAGTTTTTAAAG
>JAHILZ010000001.1 GCA_018896765.1 Patescibacteria group bacterium
AAATCAATCTTTAAAAAACAACTTAAAAAATTTATTTATTCCCTGTTAAATCCCGAGTGCTCGGGACTGATTTTGGGAGAAAAAACCGATAACGGGGTATTTTTTTACGGATTAAGAGAAATATTGAAATTCCTTAACGACAAGTTAAACAGCAAAAACTGCATCGGATATTTTTGCTTAAGCCAATCAAAACTATATGGCTTATTTTTATTTTGAATTGATGATTTTACAAAACGCCAATTCAATTCTTTTTTAAAACCATTAACCGCTTTCTCGTAACCGCCGGAGCCGGAAATCAGCCATCTTTGCACCCTGTTAATCGTATCCATTCCGACTTTTAATTCTCGAGCTATTGTTTCATAAGATTCTCCCTCTATCAGCCGCTTGGCAATTTCAATTCGCCGCGCCAGCATCAATGCCTCGCTTTCGCTTAATAAATCTTTAAAAAATATTTTTGTCTCTTCTCTGTTTTCAAGTTGCGCGATTGATGTCCACAATAAATCCAAATATTTCATTTTGGAATTGGAATCTATGGCGCGCGGATCAACTTTAGGCATAATTTTTGTTTAATAAATTTAATGATTGATGATTGTCTATAGTTTATATTATACTATGATAATATGAATTATCATAGTGGGGGGAAAATTAATTTTCATTTTAATAAATTTATCGGCTCGCCTTTCAACCACGCTTCAATATTAGATATCATCATATCGTTAGCAACTTTTGCCGTTACATCGGTTTGATAAGCGATATGCGGAGTAACTAAAACTTTTGGATTATTGGATAATTTTACATAAAAAGAATCATAGCAATCACCAGCTCTCGCACCCCCGGCATCGTCCGCAATTCCGGCCAATGTGCCATTATCCAAAGCATCGAGCAAAGCATTAACATCATAAATCTTTTCATCGGAAGGCGAAATAAAATAACAGCCTCTTTTTAATGAATTGAAAAACTTTTTACCAAGAAGTCCCCAAGTACTAGAATTACTGCTCAAGCAATTTATAACAACATCGGCGTCTTTAACACATTTAAACAAGTCATTACCTCTTTTGAAATATACCACTTTCATATCAAACGCTTCGCAGATTTTTCCCGCGCGAGAACCAATATTGCCTTTACCTAAAATAGCAACTTTCTTGCCAGTCAATCCCAAAGTAAAATCGGGTATTTTCCCTTTTGGTAAGTCCTTAACATTAATAAATTTCGGCAGTTGCCGAAAAAGATTAAGCATCATAGCGATAATCCATTCGCTAACCGCGTCCTTATTGCAACCGGGACAATAAGAAACAACAACATTGTTTTCTTTAATCTTTTTCTTGTCTATCCAGCTTACATTCACAAAAGACAAAGATAAAAATGCGTTTTTAATTTCGTATAATTTTTGCTTTAAGCCAAATCCGCCAGTACAGATAATATCAGCGCCGTGGCAGCGCCACAACCATTCATCCGGCGATTTAGCCAAATCATTATAAAAAGTCGTGTCGCCAAGAGATTTCAGGCGTTCAGCTTGATCCGGAAAAAGTTCTAAATTTTGAGTTATAACGATTTTTGGCATATTTATTAAATGTTTCTTAATATTAAATTCTTTGCATATTCATCGAAAATTTTTGAAAATTCTTTTTCGTATTCGCCTAAATGTTCAAGCTTAATTTTCTCTGAAAATTTGCCTGCTAAATCATTTTTGTTAATTTTTTTACTTTCACTGACCCATGGTATGGCATCCCAATATTTACATGCCGGAATAATATAATAAATTTCTTTAATCCCCGCCCAATACGCCGCGCTCAAACACATCAAGCACGGCTCAAATACACTCACTAACTTATAATGCGGAATGATTGGCGATTTTATTTTCTTGCAAACTTTTTCAATAACCATCCTTTCAGCATGCGCAGTCGCATCTTTATTCGTCGCCACCAAACTCTCGCCTTTACATATAATTTTACCCTTCCTGTCAATTAAAATAGCGCCATTCGGCAAATTCCCCTTTTTGCCGGATGTTATCATTAGTTTTTCAAGAGTATTGATTTGTATTTGGCTTAATTTCATTTTATTTATCTATTTTAAACATTTTAGCTCTAATAAAATATCCGAATTAAATTTATTTTGTTCACTTATTAAAAAATCGCTAACCCTTATAAACTCTTCTATGCTTGGCGCCCATTTATCACTATGGTTTTTAATGCCGTTTTTAATATCGCTTACCGCCATCCATTTTACTTCCTGCACTTCTCCATCGTCAAACTTCAAGTCATTAATATTTCTATCGAAATTATAATAATAGATCTTGTTTATTTCTCGATTTAATAAACTTTTTGTATTTTTTACCTTTTCACCTTCGCTCAAATTTTTTATTTTTACTTTCAAACCGATTTCTTCATTTATTTCTCTTTTCGCCGCTTTATTCCAAGTTTCTCCGACTTTTAAATGGCCGCCAAGCTTTGTGTCCCATCTGTTAGGATACAAATCCTTTGTTTTAGCTCGCAAATGAATTAAAAATTCTATCGCCTTATTTTGAAATCGATAAAAATAAATATGAACTGAACGATGCCAATCGCCGGACGAATGAACAATACTGCGCAGTTTTTTCTCGCCTGTAATATTATCGCTTTCATCAACTATATCAAAGTATTCTTCCTGCATAAAATTATGCTTAGCTAACTTACTAATTATTATAAAGTCAACTGAATTTTTATGCTACTTGTGGTGAGTCCCGAGTACTCGGGATCGAACCATAGCATAAAGATTCAGTTAGTCAATTAAAATTCTAATTTTGAACATAAGCTTATTTTAAAATTTTTCTTTTTACCAAATCCGGAATTATTTTATTTTTTATAATCGGCGAGACTTTTGGGTTTTTAGAGTCATCTCTGCCAATCCAATACAAAGCGCCGATTTCACTGGAGGGTATTGGCGAACCGATTATCTTGCCTTTATAAAGCCGAATCAATACATCTCGTCCCCGCTGCCGCGGCCGCATCAATATACTCGCCAATAAATTCAAAACTTTTTAAGTCAACTTCGCAATTTAATTCTTCCTTAATTTCCGCGATTAAACATTCTTTTTCAGAATTCTCTGTAAATTGCCCGCCGGGCATCAAATACTGCGTCACTGATTTTTCCAGATATTTTTCTCCCGGCTCGCATACTAAAAATTTTGTTTGGTCGTTATTCAAAATTAAAAGTCCAATTTTATTATAGTAAGCCATAAGATTATTTTAAAATCTTTCTCATCATTTCAGGAACAGAATCGGAAACCCTTTCTGTGATTTCCAATTTTTTAAATATACCGCTCAACTCATTTTCGTTTTCCGCTTCTGTTTCAATCGTTGGCCCCAGCTTTTCTATATCTTCAACAAAAATTCTATTCTTGCCCAAACTATATTGCCACCCATCTCTGAAATATCTAAAAATCTCTTTTAGTTTACCTTTATAATATTCTTTTATAAAATCAAAAGCTTCTTCGGCTGTATCAAATTCTTTTTTAAGAATAAAATTGCCAATTTTGGCCTCGCCTTTCCACTCAGCTGTTTTGTGAACCAAAACAACATTTTTCGTTTGCCAATTGTTTACTTTTAACACCCTGACTCTGATAAATTCTTTGTTTAAATCTACTTCTCCCGATATGGGAATAAAAACAATATCGGTATAAAAATAACAGCTATCGTATACGCCGCCGATTTTTTCAATTTTTGCCTTGGTTTTTTCAATATTTTCTATTATCCCGCGTGCTTCAATCATAATAAATTTTAATTTGTAATTTTATTTTTATTCAACTTCTTTATGCTGTTCATGATTCCACGCCGGAGCGCAAGATGTAAACATTGTTAAATTTCCTTCCCAGAAATATTTTTCGCCTTTGTCAATCAAAACCAAATCGCCATCATTAAGTTTTATTTCCTCTCCTTCAACCACTATTTTTCCCGAGCCCTTGATAATATAAGCCATTTCTTTGCATTCCAAGTTCACCGTCCTGCCTTTATCCGGATATCGGCCGTTAAGTTCAATCACCGCGCCGTTGATGTCTTTGTCGCCAGTCCAATAATCAATCGCTATGCAAGTTTCGCTATTTTTGAATATTTTTGTTTGATTTTTATGAATGATTTTCATAGCGCTATTTTTTAATTTTACGCTAACTGAATTTTTATGCTATAGCATAAAAATTCAGTTAGTTTTTTTTAAATTAATTTATTATTTTACTTTTAATAATTCAATCGCCTCCAACGCGCATATTTTCACATTTTTTGGTACATTAGCAAGTTTTTTAATTTCATCCACCTCAAACCATTTAAGATCCGTGACTTCGCCGTCTTCCGGCTTTACATCAAAACTATTTGCAGTCGCGTAATAAACAAAATCTATATGCTGATGGTCTTGTTTTATATCCTCAAGCAAAATGTGCGCCGTGCGAATTAATTGCTTGGCATCTGCCATATCAACTTGTTTGTCCGGATTGTATAAAATTATTTCTAAGCCGGATTCCTCCTTAATCTCGCGCAACGCGGCTTCTTCCAGCAACTCATCGCGCTCAATATATCCGCCAACAGGAAGCCACTTGTCCATTTTTTTATGCAAATGCAAAAACGCCTTTTCTTTACAGACTATAATTGTTGAAATTGTAAAATGTTTTGTAATTTCCATATGAGGAGTTTAAAAATTATTTATTTATTTTTAACCTACTGAATTTTTATGCTATAGCATAAAAATTCAGTTATTGTTTTGTCTATTTTTAAAATTATTTTTCCACTTTAAACATTTTCCCGTGCCCGGGAATTATATAATCGGCGATTTTTAAAATTTTCTTGCGGGATTCTATGAGTTTTTCCATATTAACTTCTTGCGGATGAGCATCGTCAATTTTTTCAATATCCACTGTCTGCGTTTCACCGTCTGTCCACCAAAAAACATCGCCGGCGATAACATAAACTCCATTTTCCGCCGGCGCAACGAGCGAACAATGTTCATTACAATGCCCGGGAGTTTGAATAATTTTTAAATCCGTACAATGCATGATATTTCCATGCGCAGTCTGATTATCATTCTTATAAATTTCCTCTGTCGTCAAAACTCTGGCATTTAAAAAAATTCCGGCAAGCAGAGTATGATCGAGATGATTATGCGTTAAAAGCACGAAATCAATATCTTCCGCTTTCAGATTTTCTGCATTAAGAGCAGTTATTAATTTTTCTCGATTACACCCCGGATCAACTATAATATTTTTACTGCTTGTTTTGACTAACGCAACGGTTGAATTCGCCAGCCAGCCGCCTTCAATTTGCTTTGCATAACCTTGAATTAAAATTTTTATTTCTGTCATAAATTTAATTATTATTTATATTTTTTCCTTCTTAAATTCTGACTTTCCTTTCTCCAATTCTTCCCGCGCGATTTTCTTGGCAGATTCCGAATAAAAAAAATCGGAAGAATTAATTTTTTCCTTAAGCATTTCATATCTTTCTTTTGGAGTATAACTGCCTCTTTCAACATCAAGCCAAAATCCTTTCTTTGAAAATCGCCATAATTCATCGCCTAAGAATTCTTTTATTTCAGCTAGGCTCAGTTGAGTTTGTCATAATTTCCATAGTCATAAATGACTATGCTAACTCAGCTATATCCATTTAACCATAGATCTCAAAACATTGCAATTTCAGGCTCATTCTATTTGAGAAATACAGCATAATTTCAGACTCATCTTGTATAAGACAAGACTCATACTTGACTAAATTTTATATTTGCTTTAAACTATTTTTAGTTTAAAGCAAAAGGAGGAATTAAAATAATATTGACATGCGGCTTTATAATAATGATGACAGTCGTTTTGATAATGTTATTGGCCTTTGAGAATATATTCTCAATGGGCGCGTGCGTATATTTTTCTGTAATTATGCTCCACTTTGTTTTTTTGTCGCTATCGCTGTTTTCAGCGATAGAATTAGCAAAAGTAGCGTTAGAAAAATAAATATGGCAGAATTGTCATATTTTTTATTATCCGAAACATAAAATCGACTGCCTTCAAAAAATTTTATTATTTGCATTGCGCCACAAACCACGAAGTCGCTATTGCCGCGGTTTTGGCGCGAAGAGTCAATTTGCCCAATCCCGCCACTTTGCCCGAACCTTTGATAATATAAGCCATTTCTTTGCATTCCAAATTCACCGTCCTGCCTTTGTTCGGATACCTGCCGTTAATTTCAATCACCGCGCCGTTGATGTCTTTGTCGCCAGTCCAATAATCAATCACCATGCAAGTTTCGCTATTTTTGAATATTTTTGTTTGATTTTTATGAATGATTTTCAATAGCGCTATTTTTTAATTTTACGCTAACTGAATTTTTATGCTATAGCATAAAAATTCAGTTAATTTTTTTTAAATTAATTTATTATTTTACTTTTAATAATTCAATCGCTTTTATCGCCCACTCTTTAATATTCGGCAATAAATTTTCTTTCTCCATCTCCTCTGTGGAAAACCATTTAAGCGGGGTTTGTTCGTCGCTTTCTTCCAAAAGCTCGCCGCCTTTAACAATTCCAAAATAAATAAGATTGATGTGCTTGTGATCATCTTTGATGTGATCCAA
The DNA here is from genome assembly GCA_018896765.1 of Patescibacteria group bacterium. Lineage (GTDB taxonomy): Bacteria > Patescibacteriota > Minisyncoccia > JAHIHE01 > JAHIHE01 > JAHILZ01. The sequence goes on from JAHILZ010000001.1 coordinate 6,585, forward strand.
ATGCAAATGAACCGGCTGAATCAAATTTCCGGTTTTTGAGTTGTCATATGGAGAAATAAGCTCAATATCAAGACCCGATTCTTCTTTTGCCTCGCGAATTGCCGAACCGCAAGGCAATTCATTCGGCTCTATATGCCCGCCCAAAGGAATCCAAGTTTTAACTTTTTTATTCCAAGTCATCAAAACTTTTTTATCCTTTACGATAAAAACCGTTGATAAAAATTCTCTTATAATCGTCATAAATTTATTTTTAAAAATTATTTTTATCCCAAATATTTCCTCATTATTTCTTTGTAATTCTTGCAAAAACCAACGACAAATTCTTGCTCGGCGAAAAAATTAGTCAGATCATAAAATAATTTCTTTTCCGTGACTTTCTCCTCAATTTTTTCTTTAAGAATTTCTTTCAGCTCCGCCTCATTTTTTATTCCGAATTTAGCGCTCAAAATCGAGAAATCCGGCTTTACGCCTTTTTCAAAATACCAATAAAGATCATAATAATCTCTTCCTTTAATATCAATTTCATTTTCTTTTCCCTTAAACCAAATTCTATCCAAAATCGCGCTGATTTTTCCTGTCATCAAAAATTTCAAATTATAAGCCTTAACGATAAAATTAAAACCAAACCCTGATACGGAAGCGATTTCGTATTCAGGATCAACAAAATCTTCCGGCGATATTTCAATTTTCACATATAAATAATCACTATCGGAACCGGAAGCCAATCCCAATTGTTTTAAAATGGGAAATTTAAGATAGATTCGATAATTGCCTTGAACTCGATAGCTAATTGGCAATAGAAATTTTTCTTGAAAATATTTTTGGAGACTCTCGCCCAAAATTTTCAAATCCAGTTTTTCATAGTTTTCCTTCTTCAAATTAAAATCCAGATCCTCGGACAAACGCGGCAATTTATAAACTATTCTCAAAGCTGAACCGCCGGTAAAAATAAAATTTTGATATTCTTTCCGACCATAAATAAAAGCCAAAACCGGATATTGCAAGTATTCTTTCAAAGCGTTATTAATTACAAAGTCCGGCCAGCCGGCTTGTCTTTTTTGACTGACAAAATCTTTCAGAAGATTAATTAACATATTCTGTGATTAATTTTTTAAAATATTCATATCTTTTTTGACCGATTAATTCAAAATAAAAATTTAATTCCTTCAAATCTTGCTTATTTAAATTTTCCCAATTCAAACGCAGATCGTCTATGTTTTGTCGATTAGCTTTAACTCCCCGCCGAAAACGCAAATACAAAAAATCAAACACAGCCTTGGCTTTGGTTGCTTCGGCAATCGGCTGACCTTGAAAATATTTAATCTTATAACCGACAAATAGTTTAATCGGCAAAGAATAATAGCGCCACACCCCAAGCGAATTATAAAACTCTCTGGGATTTTTAACGGTTATCGAAGTTATAGCGCGCGCAGGCTCGCTCAAAAGTTGATATTTTGCCATAACATATTCCAATGATACATAAGATGGTTGAATCAGTTGGTTGGCAATATATTCCAAGTAATCATCCTTTTTACTTTCTTGATTATATCTTTCCTTAAAAATATAAATTCCTTTTTTCAAGGCAATCAAATCGCTGTTTTTAAGCCAATATTTTATATTGGAATTAAGAGCATTATCGTCTTTTTCCAGCATTTTTAAAGACTTCTTGTCAAAAAGAAGCAATTTATCGGTTTTGTTTTTTATTGTTTCCAGCTTCATAATTTAAGTGTCATCTTGAATTTATTTCAGGATCTTTAACCCATTTATTAACTTTCATAGGAATTAGTATAATTATTATACCATTTTCTATAAAAGTGTCAACCCCATTTCCATTTATTTTCCTTATTTCTCCGTTTTAAACATCTTCCAGTATCCGGGAATTATCCAGTCCGCGATTTATCCCAAAACAAATCCCTCGCCGATAAATTTGGTGGAAAAACCGAGTTTCGCATAATATTTTTCATTAAAACTTCCATGTTCAGTCTGCAAAAAAACAATCTTTGCGCCGCTTTTTATCGAATCGGCAGCCGCGTTCAAAGTTAAAGCTTTACCCATGCCTTTTTTTCTATGAATCGGAATTGTTCCAACATTAAAAATGCAGCCAAATTCTCCGAAATAAATCAACGTCGCAATGCCAACAGGTTTATCGCCTAAAATACCCAAATAATGAATTACTTTTTTGTCTTTCTGCTGTTTTGAGAATGATTCAAAAATACACTCGCCGTATTCTTTCGGCAACGCACCATAGGGCTCGTCCGGCGTCGCTCCGCCGTAAGACTGCCTAAAAATATCAGTAAAAATTTTCATTTCTTCTGAAGTTTCAACGGGTTTTATCATAAAGCTTTCCGGCATTTCAAATTTCGGCTTTGCACTTTCATAAAACATCCAAGCGTCCTTGTATTTTAATTTGAAACCGAATTTTCCGATAAGCTCCGGCAAATTTCTTGTTTTCGTAAAAGGCGTAAAATATATGGCCGGCTGCCGATTTTTAGTTTTATAAAAATCTGCGATTTTACTGATCAATTCCTCCGGATGCCCTTCGCTAATATTAATCTTTGTCGCATAATTCCAATAAGAATCTTTAATTTTGCTCCGCAAAAGAAGCGCGCCTTGGACTTTTTCCGAACCCGAAAAATAACATCCGATTTGGAATCTATAATGCTCGTTTTCAGCTTTTTCCAAAATTTCTTCTGTAAATATTGTCATAATAAAATTATAAAAAAGAGGAATTTAGCTTTTTAGCAAGGCTCCTCAAAACCTAAATTATGGCCGAGACGGCGCTCCTGATGTTTTTAATCCTTTTAAAAGCTTTTCTGCATCGGCTACTGTTTCTATACCTACACATCCTGTAAAATTATTTTCTTGCAAGCATTTAAAAAAATCCTATCCTGTTTCTGTTTCATTAATATTTATTGGTTTACTCATATTTTTACCTCATTGATATTTTAGTATATCTGGATTTTATGTCAACACGCTTAATTCCTTTAAAAATTCCTTTAAAAACAAACTCGCGGTTTTTTTGAAACTAAACCGCCCTAAATCCTACTCCGCCATTGATTATATTGTCTTGAGTCTGGTTTATTTTTCTACCGCCTTGCCTTTGTATTCCGCGAGCTTTTGGCTAATTAATAAATAACTCTTTAATTCAAAATCACTGTCCAGTATTTTCTTTGCTTCCTCGTGAGCGTTTTTAAGCAGTTTTTCATCAAACAAACTAGCCACTTTCAACATGGGAAAACCGGATTGAATTTGGCCAATGCCTAAAAACTCTCCCGGGCCGCGATGCTTCAAGTCCTCAGCCGCAAGCTTAAAGCCATCAGAGCTTTTTTCCATTACGGCCAATCTTTCAAGAGTTTCCTCGCTGGCTGAATCGGTAAAAAGAAAACAATAGCTCTCCGCGGTTCCTCTTCCTACTCTTCCTCGAAATTGATGAAGCTCGGCCAAGCCAAAATGCTCAGCGCCTTCAATCATCATCACCGTGGCGCGCGGCACATCAACACCTACTTCTACCACCGAAGTTGATACGATAATTTTTATTTTCCCATCGGCAAAATCCCTTATAGCCCGCTCTTTTATATCGCTTTTAAGCCTTCCGTGAAGCAATCCCAGAGCCAATCCTTTAAATTCTTTTTCAGCCAGCCGCTTGAACTCTTTGGTTGCGGCTCGAGTTTCGCTCATATCCGATCCTTCAACGCGAGGACAGACAATAAACGCCTGATGCCCTTTCTGAATTTGGCGCCTGATAAAATCATAGGCCTTAATCCTGTTCTCCGGCGATACGATCTTAGTGGTTATTTTTTTGCGGCCGAGCGGCATTTCATCAATGCGCGAAATATCCATCGTGCCATAAAAAGCCAGCGCGAGAGTCCTGGGAATCGGCGTCGCGCTCATCGACATAATATGCGGCATAAGCGCCGGCATTTTATCAAATTTTATAAAACCATCCTCCTCGACTTGCGAGTGTTTTTTAACATTAAATAAAAATTGCCCGCGCTGGCGAGTTCCAAACCGATGCTGTTCATCGATTATAACCAAGCCAAGCCGCTTAAAATTCACTTCTTTCTGAATAAGCGCGTGCGTCCCGATTAAAATTTCCACCTGTCCGTTTGCGATTTTTTCCAGCATCGCGCTCTTCGTAATCTCTCGCGAAATTCCCGCATTCTCGCTATAAATCTTTGCTACCGAACCCGTAAACAATCCAATGGTCAAATTTTCGGCTTTAAAAGTTTTTATCGCGCTGATAAAATGCTGGGAAGCCAAAATTTCCGTCGGAGCCATAAACGCCGTTTGAAATCCTTTGGCGGCGGTTTCAAGCGCGGCAATAAAAGCCACCGCCGTTTTCCCGCTTCCCACATCTCCCAGAAGCAAACGATTCATCGGATAATTTTTTTCCAAATCTTTTAAAATTTCCCAAGCGGCCATCCTCTGCCCGTTCGTCAGCTTGAACGGCAAACTTTTAACAAATTTCCGGATTAATTCTTTGTCAAAAATAATCGAATTCGCTTTTTGCTTTTGCCATGCCCTTTTTTGCCGGATAGACGCAAGCTGAATAATAAAAAGCTCCTCGAAAGCCAAACGATGCCGCGCGCGCTCCAAGCTTTCTTTGTTTTCCGGAAAATGAATTTCGCTTACCGCTTCAAAATAAGAAAGAAAATTATATTTTTTAATAATAAACAAAGGCAATATATCGCGCGTTTCTTTTCCAATCGGCAAAAATTTTTTTATTAAATTCCTGATATAGCGCGAAGTCAGGCCGGCAGTTTCGGAATAAACCGGCACCAGCCTTCCCGTATGCGTCAAATCCCCCAACGCATCCATTTTTTCATACATCGGATTGGAAATTTGGATGCCTTTTTTATAGCGCTCAATCTTGCCGCTCAAGCTTACAGCCGTACCTTCTTCCAAAAGCTTGGCCAAATACGGCTGATTAAACCAAATCGCTTTAATGCTCCCCGAGTCGTCTTCAATGATCGCTTCGGTGATATTTATGTGCCTGCGAAATATTGAAATGCTCTTAATCTTTAAAATTTTTCCTTGAATAGTTGCCACTTGGCCAGCTGACAAATTGGCAATTGGCATTAAATTAGTGAAATCGTTATAGCGCCTGGGAAAATACAATATCAAATCTTCTATGGTATTGATCCCAAGTTTTTGAAATTTTTTAAGATAATAAGGAGTGATAAAACCAGTATCAGAAAGCAATGAATTAAGACTGTATGGCATAGATAAAGAATAAACAATTCAAAAAGATTATTTGCCAATTTCTAATTTCTAATTTCTAATTTTCAAATAATTTTCAATTATCCAATTTTAAAACCTATAATCAACAATTAATCATACTGAAATTTTAACACACATTAGCGACTATTGACAAATTTTTTATTTGCGCTATGACGGTTTAACCTGCAAAATAAGGTGCAGGTGTGTATCGAAAGAAGAACAAAAACAAAATTTAGAAAAAATAAAGTATGGAGGTATATGAATTTCGAAATTCATTTTTCAAAATTCGATAATATTTACCTTTGATCTCAGGTGCCCTGCTGCGCGGAAAGTATCCGCCATACGCCGGCCCCGTCTCGGGCCAAATACCTTCGTTGGTTAATTTAAGCCGACTGACGAAGGTCTGAAAAGAAATAGGAGGATATCATGAACAAAAAAATATAGTTTTACGGAGTTGGACAGGGCAAGGCTAAAGGTGCCAGCATTACAGCCAAGCCACGACTGAACGGCCCAAGTGCCCAGTAGGTAGATAAGTGCCATATTAGATGATGAATCTAAATAAGAAGAGCTCTTATCGTCCACTCCTTTTAATTTTGCCTAAAAATATTTAGGCTACAAAAAAACAGAAGCTCATCACTTTCTGTTTTTTAAAATTATTCCAACTTTTCACTTTTCACTTTTCACTTTAAACTTTAAACTTGAGTGAAACGAATGTGCTCCCGCTAGGAATCGAACCTAGATCACAAGCTCCGCAAGCTCGCATTCTATCCATTGAACTACGGGAGCGTATATACAATTTTCAATTTACAAATTTTCAATTTTCAATGAATTTCCAATGACTTAATTTTCAATATCTGCCCGTAGCCGCTTCTGTCATTGCGAGCCCTGTACTCAGGGCGAAGCAATCTCGTTCTTAAGTTAAAAGTTCAAAGTGAAAAGTTAAAAGTCGAATTTAAAATTAAAAGTTTGCAAGGATTCAGCAACTTTAAACTTTTAGCTTTACCCTGTTAAA